>CAZMLS010000084.1:0-7767 GCA_964567215.1 uncultured Atribacterota bacterium
AATAGTCGTTAGTAAAGAAAATACAAGATAATTAAATTAGTCGTTAGTCGTTAGTCGTTAGTGAATAGTTTTAGTTGGCGTACGTATAGCGTTTAGCGTACAGCGTTTAGCGTACAGCGTATAGTTGCAGGCTACAATTGTAAGCAAAATATAAGATAAAATAATTAACCAATTTACCAATTAGCCAATTAGCCAATTAAGATATAAAAATAAAGATTCAGGATAATTCACCAATTCTCCAATTAACCAATTTACCAATTAGCCAATTTACCAATTAAAATTAAGACCAGATAATTCAGTTAGCCAGTTTACCTGTTAAATACAAGATACAAGATAAAATAATTAACCAATTAACCAATTAACCGATTGACCAATTAAGATTAAGACAAATACAAGATAATTCAGTTAGCTGGTTTACCGATCAATCAATTAACCAATTAATTTCTGGCTCTATTCTTTATTTTTTTCTTTATTCTGGATTCTGACTCCTGGCTCCTGACTCCTGATTTTTTCTTTTCAATAATTCTATCACAAATTCCTTTAAAAATTTTAAAATTTCTAAAGATTTAATATCGGAAATATCAATCCTGAATATGCCCTGTTTTTTTATCTCCTCTTCTTTTATCTTTTGCTGATAGAATAAAGGTAATTTTTGCAGGTTGTTTTCCATCTCTGCTATTTTTTGATATCGAATGATTATTTTATCCTCTTTCACTACCAGGGAATTAATAGATAATTTTCGAAGAAATATTTTAAGATATATTATTTCCAATAAATTTCTCACTTCATGGGCAAAAACACCATACCTGTCTCTTAATTCTTCCTTAATCTCCTCCAGGCCTTCTAATTGGGTAACCTGCGCTAATTTTTGATAAAATAATACTCGTTGCTTTAAATCAGGTATATATTTTTTGGGAATATAAGCATCTATTTTAATTTCTACTGATGGAATAATATTATCCATCTTTTTTCCTGATATCTGACCCTTTCCTTCTCCTTCTTTTAATTCACTAATTGCTTCTTCCAGTAAACTACAATACAAATTAAAACCAATCTCAGTTACAAAACCATGTTGCTCTCTACCCAGCAAGTTACCTGCTCCGCGAATTTCTAAATCCCGCATTGCTAATTTAAAACCGGAACCTAATTCACTAAATTCCTTAATGGCCTCCAATCTTTTTTTTGCGGTATCAGAAATGGAATCTAATTCAGGATAAAGAAAATATGCGTAAGCTCTCCTGTCAGTCCTTCCCACCCTTCCTCTTAACTGATAAAGTTGGGAAAGGCCGAATTTATGGGCATCATCAATAATGATCGTATTGACATTGGGAATATCCAAACCAATCTCAATGATGGTGGTGCAGACAAGTATATCATATCTTTTCTCTAAAAAATCAATCATCACGTCTTCTAATTCTTCTTCAGCCATTTGACCATGAGCAATACCAATTTTTGCTGACGGAATAATCCGGTTTAAATCTCGAACAATTTTATAGATACTCTTCACACGGTTGTGCACAAAATAAATCTGTCCTTCCCTATCCAGCTCCCTTCTAATCGATTTAATTATCACTCCGTTATCCCTTTGCGATATATAGGTTGCAATAGGAAATCTATTTTCAGGAGGTGTGCTTATTACACTTAAATCTCTTGCTCCGATAAGTGACATATGCAAAGTACGGGGTATAGGTGTTGCACTTAAAATAAGGGAATCGATATTTTCTTTCATTTTTTTTATTCTTTCCTTATGCAAAACACCAAATCGCTGTTCTTCGTCAACGATAAGCAATCCTAAATCTTTGAATTCAACATCGTTTTGAACCAAACGATGGGTTCCGATTATAATATCAACATCTCCATTCTGTAATTTTTTTAAAACATTTTTCTGTTCCCGTTTGGTTCGAAATCGGGAAAGCATGTCTATATTAACAGGAAAAGCATTCATTCTTTCTCTGAATGTATCATGATGTTGTTGGACCAATATCGTAGTAGGCGCCAAAATAGCCACCTGTTTTCCATCCATTACCGCTTTAAAGGCAGCTCTAATGGCAACTTCAGTCTTACCATAACCTACATCTCCGCAAACCAGTCTCTCCATTGGTTGATAGACTTCCATGTCCGCTTTTATTTCAGAAAGCGCTTTTAACTGGTCGGGGGTTTCTTCAAAAGGAAAAGACATTTCCAATTCCTGCTGCCAGTTATTATCTTTAGAGAAAGCAAAACCTCTCACTTTTTTTCTTGTAATATATAGGCGATAGAGTTCCTGCGCCATCTTCTGAATTGAGCGTTTTACTTTCTTTTTAGCATTTCCCCAGGAAACTCCTCCCAAACGATACACTTTAGGAGCTTTATCTTTAATGCCCACATATTTGTGTACTAAATTAAACTGATCCACAGGAACGAAGAGTTTATCTCCTGATGCATATTCTATAAAAAGATAATCCTGCTTTATTCCTTTTACATTTTTGTTAATTATCCCACGGTATATCCCAATGCCATGCTCAACATGAACCACATAATCAGCAGGTGAAATATCCATAATTGTAGATAATGCCCGGCTTTTATATTTTGGTAATCGGTATCTTTTTTTTCTTTCTTTTCCGAATATTTCGTTATCTGTAATTAATAATAAATCCGGATGAAATAATCTGAATCCACTGCTAAAATAACCATAGGTAATAAAAATATTACAATCTCTGTTTTTATAATTTTCCATTTTATCCAGAGTAAATCTTTTTATTCCTCTTTCTTCAAAAATCTCTGCCAGACGATTAGCCCGACCTTCGTCTCTCACCAGAATGATAATATCTTCTTTATCATCCTGCCATTTTTGGATATCTTTGGTAAATAAATCCAGATTTCCAAAATAAGAATTGATTCCTTGGCTTTTCAGAGAATATTTTTCAACATTATCTTTTTCAATGTCTCTTAATGTTTTCATATTTTCAATAAAGTAACTAAAATTTATTATTTTTTTATTCTTTAAATTATTGATTATTTCTGACCAAAATACAAAATACGAAGAAGGTGAAAATATTTGATCACCTAAATCTTTTTCCATTTTTAGATAGATATTATCTATCTCTTCTTTAAATTCCTCGACTTTTTCTTTCACTTTTTTAATTTCATTAAAAATAATGGCGGTATCAAGAGAAAGATAATCAAACAAAGTGCTGTAGTTATAATTGGAAATTGCTTCTTTTGCCAATTTCTGAAAAGGTGAAAGTGTATAATGGTTGATTTTTACCAATGATCTTTGGGTGGAAGGGCTAAAATATCTGAGTGATTCTATTTGATCACCGAATAACTCCAATCGAATTGGATTTTCGCTGGCAATGGGAAAAAAATCAATAATTCCTCCCCGGGAACTAAATTCACCTCTTTCTTCAACCACTTCAACAGAATGATATTTTTGATCGATAAGAATGTCCAAAAAATCATCTTTTTTTAATTTATCACCTATTTTAAATTCCCAACTACTTTTTTTGAAGGCTTGAGGAGATACTAATTTTGGCAATATTGCTTTAATGTCTGCAACCAATACAGTTATTTTTTTAGTTTGTTTATTCAAGGCAAGTTCCTTTAATAGATTGATTCGCCTCTGAATGATTTGGGGATCCGGGCTGATATCTTCATAGGGAAGTACATCAAGGGATGGAAAAAGAAAAATATCTATTTTATTATTGTGGGAATCATTTAAGAATGTGTTGATATCCTGATATGTTTGTAAGGCATGCTCCTGGGTATCTGTTATAATCAGAAATGGTTTGTCAGCTTCGTTTTGCATTGCTGAAATAAAAAGGGAACACGCACTATCATTTAATCCAAAAATATGCAATTTGTAAGTTTCATTATTTTGGATTATTTTCATTATTTCATTAAATTCGTCAGATTGATCCCACAAAGATAATATTCCGGGCAAAGTCATTATGTTGTTCCTTTATTAGTTAGCTAGTTAGTTGGTTAAGGTTAAGATAAAAAAACCAGATAGTTCAGTTAACCGGTTCGCCAGTTTACCAGTTAAATATAAAATGCAAGATAAAATAATTTGACAATCTTTTTAATTCGAACCTTTCAATGTAGGGGTCGGATTTATCCGACCCGTATTTTGCGGGCTTGATAAATCAAGCCTCTACACTCACTTAACGACTAATTCGCTATCTTGCTAGTATTTGAGCTAAATCATATATACTTTGATTAATATGTTTTTGCTTGCTAAGCACTTCTTTTAATTCAGTTGCTTCTACATCATTTCCTATCAAGCCTATCATTTTAGAAGTTTCACTTTTTAAGATATGTTCTACAGCTGCAGCTCCCAAACGACTGGCTAATAATCTATCGAAAACTGTAGGCGAACCACCTCGTTGAAGATAACCTAAAATGGTAACCCGGGTTTCAAATCCAATTTTATTTTTTAGATGAAGGGCAATTTCGTAAGTTTTATCCACTCCTTCTGCTACTACAATAATACAATGGTTTTTTCCTCTTTCGTAACCTTTTTTTAATTTTATACTAATATCTTCAAGGTTATAATTTACTTCTGGAATAATAATTTCCTCTACTCCTCCGGCAATCCCGCTGATCAATGATAAATAACCTGAACTTCTTCCCATAACTTCTATAATAAAAGCCCTCTGGTGCGAAGAAGCTGTATCTTTTATTCTATCAATCGCTTCCAAGACTGTATTTAAAGCGGTGTCTACTCCAATAGACATATCAGTTTTATATAAATCATTATCAATCGTAGCAGGTATGCCGATAGTTTTCATTCCTAAGAGGCTCAGGTCTAAAGCACCTCGTAATGTCCCATCTCCGCCAATGGTAATCAGTCCATCAATTTTAAATTCTTCGAGCACTTTCAAAGCAATTTCAAGGCCTGCTTTGGTTTTAAATTTTTCGCTACGTGAAGTCTTTAGGATAGTTCCTCCTCTTTGTATTATTCCTCCGACAGAGCTGATGTTCATGGGTATAAATTCCCCTTCCAATAAACCTGCATACCCTCTTTCTATTCCCCAAACTTCCAATCCGTAAAATAAACCTGTTCTAACCACTGCCCGAATAGCTGCATTCATTCCGGGACAATCTCCTCCACTGCTAAGAACTGCTATCTTTTTCATTTTTAATACCTCTCTATCATTATATTAGTTAGCTGGTTAGTTAGTTAGCTATGCACACCAATATTGTATCTAATTGTTATTAGTTTGTCCATAAAAAAGGCATGCTTTCCAGCATGCCTTTTGTTCTATTTCTGTTCTTATAATTTTTTAATTCATCAAATATAGCAGATTAATTGGACGTTAATCCGGGAGACACAAGGTCTACTTTATAAATATTGTTTTTTATTATACTCTCTCATTGCTTTATCAAAACCGTCGGCAATGATGGTTTTTATCGCATCTGTAGAAAATATGATCATACTTTTCAGATTTTCCTCTTCGTTTTTCTTAAAACGGGAGAGAACATGAGAAACATAATCAGCTTCCGGGTCAAGAGGCATTTTGCCAATTCCCAATCTCAAACGGGGAATATCTTCATTTCCCATACATTGAATAATTGATTCTATACCGTTATGCCCTCCGGAGCTTCCTTTTGTGCGAATCCTTATTTGACCCAGTTGCAAATTTAAATCATCGTATATTATTAACAGATCCTGATTCAAAATTTTATAGTAAGAGGTTATTTTTTTAACTGCTTTACCGCTCAGGTTCATATAAGTCTGAGGTTTTACAATAATGATCTTCTGGTTATTAAATCTTTCTCGCGCTATTATTGAATTATAAGATTTTACTTCTTTGAACTTTGCCCCTAAATCGTTAGCGAAATATTCCATTACCATAAAACCAATATTATGTCGGGTAAATTGGTATTTTAAACCCGGGTTCCCTAAGCCAACTATAACTTTCAAACCACTCACTACCTTTTTGATTCCTGTTTGTCTTTGTCTTCTTTGGTTTCAGAAGAAGTTTTATCTGCCGTTTCTTTACCATCCTCTGTTTCTTCAGCTTCTTCTCCTTCCACCTCTTCTTCAACCTTCTCTTCTTCTTTTGTTGGATGCTTTACAGATGCAATGACTTGTTCTGCTTCAGTTAATATTTTAACTCCTTCCGAAACTTCAATATCACCGACAGTAATATTATCACCAATTTGTAATTGAGTAATATCAACTTTGTATGCACTTGGAACATCAGTGGGTAAACATTCAACCTCTATTTCCCGCAATTCATGTTCTAAAATTCCCCCTTCTTTTGCTCCTATGGATTCGCCAACCAACTCAACATTTATTAACATGGTTATTTTTTCTTTTAATGTGACGCCATAAAAATCAATATGAAGAATTCGTTTTTTTAAAGAATTATATTGAAAATCTTTAATCATAGCTAATCGTTTATTCTTTTTCTTTCCATCATCTATCTCTAAATTGATCAGTGAATGTTTTTTTTCGATTAAAAGTTTAGACAATCCTTCGGACTTTATTTTTAATAATAAATTCTCTTTATCATGGGGAGAATACAGTACACCGGGAATCATTCCTTCTTTTCTAAATTTCCTATTGGCTTCTTTTCCGGTTTCATTTCTAAGTTCAACTTTTAATTTTGTTTTATCCATTTTATAGACCTCCGTCCTTATGTTAATATTTATTTTACTAACCAGTTTTTGCGATTTGGTTAGTAGTTTACTTCACTACAAAACACTTTCGTATCCTCTGAATAACGTGCTTATTGATTTATTTGTATGTATTCTATCAATCGAGTCGGCAAAAATCTTTGCGACAGATAGGACTGTAATTCCATTCAAATTATTATCGCTCTGAATTGGAATTGTATTGGTCACAATTATTTCCTTGAATAAGCCATCTTTGAAAGATGACTCAATTCTTCTCTTGGCCGGACCGGCAAATACCGGATGAGTTGCACAAATATAAATTTCTTTTGCACCGGCTTTTATTAGAGCCTGGCTTCCCTTGATAATCGACCCGGCAGTATCAATGAGGTCATCAATCATAACAGCTGTTTTATTTTTTACATTTCCAACAATATGCATGATTTCTACATCATCTGATGATGGCCGGTATTTGTCAATAATAGCAATGGGCCTGGAAAGGTATCCGGAAAATTCCCTGGCTCTTGCGGTACCTCCAACATCAGGTGATACAACAACAATATCAGCTAAATCTTTTTTCTTGATATAGTCTGATAAAATAGGTACTGCCTCTAATTGGTCGACAGGAATATCAAAAAAACCTTGAATTTGGCTGGCATGCAGATCCATGGTCAGCACACGATTTATTCCGGCAGAAACCAATAAATTCGCTACTAATTTCGCAGTGATAGGTTCACGAGGTTGAGTTTTTCTTTCCTGTCGGGCATATCCATAATAAGGAATCACCGCAGTAATTCTCCCCGCAGATGCTCTTCTTAATGCATCAACAATGATTAATAACTCCATAATATTATCATTACAGGGGAAACAAGTAGGCTGAACAATAAAAACATCTTTTCCCCGGACACTTTCTTTAATTTTTACTTTAATTTCGTTATCTGCAAATCTTGAGACTTCTGCCTGTCCCAAAGGTATATCCAAATGACTACAAATCTCTTCTGCTAATTTCTTATTAGCATTTCCAGCAAATATTTTTAACTTTCTCTCCTCATCAGGTATCAAATTCCGTCAACTCCTTATTTTATAAATTCCTTGCCATTAAATAGTTTTATTCTTTATTTTTCTATTTTTTTTCCAATTTACTATATTTTTCTGTCGGGAACGCGC
>CAZMLS010000085.1:0-7759 GCA_964567215.1 uncultured Atribacterota bacterium
TTTTAATGCTTGATATTTAAAATATCATTTATTATATTGGAGGCGTTAGCTGATATTCAAGATAAATATTTAGAATGACAAGATGATTTTTATACAAAATAAAATAATATTTTTTGATTAGAATAGTTAATATTGAATCGGAATAATAAAAAAGAGGTTGTAAACAATGAGAGCTGTAGGTATTATAGGTTACAAAAAAAGCGGAAAAACAACATTAGGGTTAAAATTAGCTAAAGAATTAATTTCTCAGGGTTATCGGGTAGCTGTAATAAAACATATATCCGAAAATATTGATAAAGCTCATACGGATAGTGATAAATATAAAAAGGTCTTATCTCAAGTAGTTGCGATAAATTCTAAAGAATCTATCATTTTTCTGAAGAATAAAAAAAGCATTGATAGTATAATAAATTATATGGAAGCAGACATTGTTTTAATAGAAGGTTTTAAAAAGGAAAAAACTTTTCCCAAGATTGTATGCTTAAAGAAAGAAAGCGAAAAAGAAGAATTATTTGACGGATTGGAGCTTTGCACTGCAAGTTTATTTCCCACAAATGATCGGGGAAATCTTTCTGATTATTCTATTACAGATAATAACGATATCAGAGAAATGGCAAAAATAGTCATTGAAAAGGCATTCAAATTACCCAATCTAAATTGCGGAGGCTGCGGATATTCAGATTGTTTTACATTAGCAAAAGAAATTGTGAAAGGAAACAATACAATTGAGGACTGTATTTCACTAACCTCTGAGGTGACAGTCATTGCTGATGGAAAGAAAATTCCCATGAATCCCTTTATATCCAAAATGGTGAAAAATACAATCTATGGTATACTTTCTCCTCTAAAAGGATTTAAAGAGGGAAACATTGAAATAAAATTGAAAGAAAAATAATATGATTTTAATTGGCAACTATGGATAAAGATAAAGTGATGCATTGTTACCATTTGAATCGTATTTCTTAAAGAACTATCTGAGATTGGTAGAGCGTATTATAATTAGCCAGTTTAAAAAAATAAAATGAATCCTGTGAACTGGAATAATTTCATGCGTTAAATTAATACAGATTAGGTTATCTAATATGCAACAAGATACTAAACTAATCGGAAAACCAGTAAACAAGTTAGGAGATTATACATATGTCAAAAGGAATTATTCAATCGAATCAACAAAAAGAAACAGAAAAAAAAGAAAAAATATTCGATGCAATTATTATCGGAGGAGGTCCTGCTGGTCTAACTGCAGGAATTTACCTTAGTCGGGCTAGAATGAACACGCTATTATTGGAAAAATTGAGCCCTGGCGGGCAAGCAATTTTAACTGAAATAATAGAAAATTATCCTGGATTTCCAAACGGAATTTCCGGACCGGAGCTTATGCAAAACATGGAAAAGCAGGCAGTTAAATTCGGGGTGCAAATTAAATATGGCCAAGTTATAGAAGTAAAAAATGACGAAAAATCGAAAGTAAAAATAGTGAAAACTGAAGATCAAGAGTATAGAACATTAAGCATAATTATTGCTTCCGGTGCTGAAGCAAGAAAGTTAAATATACCGGGGGAAGAAAAATTTACAGGTAGAGGTGTTTCTTATTGTGGAACTTGTGACGCACCATTTTTTAAAGATAAAAAAATTGTGTTAGTTGGAGGCGGAGATACTGCTATAGAAGAAGCTTTATACTTGAGTAAATTTGCCCGGGAAATAACAATTATTCACCGTCGCGACAGATTAAGAGCTACTAAAATATTACAGGAAAGAATATTTTCTAATCAGGTTATTAATTTTAGCTGGAATTCAATACCATTAAGAATAGAGGGTACAAATAAAGTGGAGGGTATTTTTCTTAAAGATACAAAAACAAAACAAGGGAAAGAGATTAAATGTGATGGCGTATTTATTTTTGTGGGATATCTACCTGAAACAAATTTTCTTAAAAACATTATTCAATTAGAAGATAAGGGATATATCCACACAGATGATAATATGATGAGTTCCGTAGAGGGAATTTATGCCTGTGGAGATGTACGTAACAAATTATTACGACAGGTAGTTACTGCATGCGGAGAAGGTGCAACTGCTGCTTTTGCCGCTCAAAGATATGTTGAAGATTTAAAAGGAGTCTCATATAATTAAAATAAGAAAGGATAAAAAATGAATTTTGGAATTTCGACAATGCCTCTTGAAGATTATCAATTGGAAAAAAAATTACCTTTACTTAAAGAGGCAGGAATAAAATATATTGAAGTTAAACCAAAAAAGGGGCATTTTAATTTTCAAGAACCGAAATATCTCGATGAAATGCGAAGAAAATTTAAAAAGAACAATATAGAAGTGATTTCCATGCATATGCCTACGAATGGGGTTGATATTTCCTTGATTGAAGAATATGAGAGGGTATGGTCTGTTCGGGAAGTAGAGAAGACAGCACTTGCTCTCTTAAGATTAGGTGGAGGTATATTGGTTGTCCATCCGGGGAGTAAAATCGAAGATGAAAAAATGAGAAAAAAGAGGCGGGAAAAGAGTGAAAAGAGCCTGGAAGAGATTTTGAAATTTTGTGAGTACTGGGGGATAAAAATCGCCTTGGAAAACACGCTACCCGGAAAAACAGGGGATAATATTAATGAAATTTTAGAGTTGGTAAAAAAGTTTAACTCAAAAAATTTAGGTATATGTCTTGATACAGGGCATTGTAATATTACATCTTCCCTTTATCATCATGCAAATGTTGTTGAATGTTTGCCGGTAATAAAAGACTACTTATGTCATCTTCATGTCCATGACAATTCGGGCAAAGATGATGAACATTCACTACCTTATGAAGGAACAATTGATTGGAAAGAATTTTTATATACTTTAAAAAATATTGGGTACAAAGGCATATTTATGTTTGAGTTAAGAAAAAAAGAAAAAAATGAAGAAATGATAAAAAATGTTGGAGAATTGTTCCGAAAATTAAATGAGGTAAAAGATAAATGAAAGAGAAAAGAGGACATCTTTATTGGTTGCGACGAAAACTGCCAGATCAAAAAGTAATAAATAAAATGGAAAATTTGTTTAAAGACTTGAACTTACATACAGTTTGTGATAGCGCCCTATGTCCTAATCGAGGAGAATGTTTTAAAAACGGAACTGCAACTTTTATGATAATGGGAGATGTTTGTAGCAGAAACTGTCAATTTTGTGCTGTAAAAAAAGGAAAACCCTTGCCATTGGATCCAAAAGAACCAATTCATATTGCACAAGCTGCTAAATATTTAAAGCTTAAACATGTTGTTGTTACATCTGTTACCAGAGATGATCTTTTGGATGGAGGAGCTGAACATTTTGCTCAAACAGTCATTGTAATCAAAAATTTTCTCCCAAAAAGTACAGTAGAAATATTGATTCCTGATTTTCAAGGCTCTCGGGAGGCATTACAAAAAGTAATTGAAGTACATCCGGAAGTGATTAATCATAACATCGAGACAATAGAGCGTTTATATTCATCTGTAAGACCAATAGCGGATTATAAAACATCATTGCAACTTATAAAAAGAGTCAAAATAGGTAATCAGGATATTATTACAAAATCAGGGATTATGCTAGGATTGGGAGAAAAAAAAGAAGAGGTAGTCATAGCGATGAAAGATTTAAGAAAGGTAAATTGCGATCTGCTAACTATCGGCCAATATTTACGTCCATCTCCTCAACATTTAAAAGTGAAAGAATATATTCATCCGGACGAATTTGAAGTATACAGGAAAATTGGAATGTCTTTGGGATTTAAACATGTATTATCTGGTCCTCTAGTACGAAGCTCATATCATTCCGGTGAAATTTTACAAAATATATTAACTCAAAAATTAAAAGCAATGATATCGTAAAAAGGAATAATTTTCTTTGATATATTTAAATATATCTGGTAAAATTATAATCAATTAATTAATAAATAAAAAAAATTATCAAAATTTAGGAGGATAGTTTTGAATGACCAAGTATGGTATAAATGAAATACGAAATATAGCTTTGGTAGGACATGGTGATTCTGGAAAAACTTCTCTTACAGAAGCGATACTTTATGATTCAAAAATGATTACACGATTAGGAAATATAGGACAGGGGAATACAACGACAGATTACGATCCCCGGGAAATAAAAAAAGGGATAACCATTAATTCTGCATTTGCATTTTTAAATTGGAAAAATTGCACAATAAATATTATAGATACTCCCGGATATCTTGATTTTATTACTGATACTAAATCAAGTCTTAGAGTTGTAGATAATGCAGTATTAGTTGTATGTGGAGTATCCGGAGTAGAAGTACAAACTGAAAAAGTATGGGATTTTGCTGAAGAATATAAAATTCCCAAAACAATTTTTATTAATAAGATGGATAGAGAGAGAGCTGACTTCTACCGCACAAAGGATATGATTAATAAAATTTTTGGTTCATCTGCTGTTTCGGTGCAGTTGCCTATAGGAAAAGAAGATAATTTCAGGGGTGTTGTTGATTTAATCAAGATGAAGGCCCAGATTTATGAAAAATCAAACGGAGAAAGACCGGTATTTAAAGAGCAGGAAATTCCTCAGGATATGAAGGAGGAAGTAAAATCTTATCGTAATCAATTAGTGGAAGCTGTTGCAGAATTTGATGATGAGATTTTAATGAAATATTTAGATGGAGAAACATTGAGCGAAGATGAAATTACATCTTGTTTAAAAATTGGTATAAGAGAGAGAAAAATCGTCCCTATTCTTTGCGGTTCTGCCACTATGAATTTAGGGATAGAATCTTTGATGGATTTTGTATGTGAATACTTACCTTCTCCGGCTGAAATGCCTCCTGTTTCCGCTAAAAATGGAGATAATACCACTGAGGAGTTAATAGAAAATATCACTGATGCCCCGTTTTCTGCAATTATTTTTAAAACAATAGCTGATCCTTATGTGGGAAATTTGACATATTTCAGGATATATTCCGGGAAGCTTTCCGGGGATTCCAGTATTTTAAATTCTTCAAAAAATGTTGAGAACAAGGTTGGAAAAATTTATAAAATGCAAGGGAAAAATCAGAATATAATTTCCGAAATTTGTGCTGGAAATATTGGAGCTGTGGCAAAATTAAAAAATACCACTACCGGAGACACTCTTTGTGATAAAAATAAACCGGTAATTTTTGAAAAGATAGAATATCCGGAACCAATCATGTTGCTGGCTATTTCACCCAAAACCAAGGGAGACGAGGATAAATTAAGTACTGCTTTAAGCAGAATAACTGATGAAGACCCTACAGTAAAAGTATATAGGGATGATGATACCGGAGAAACAATATTAGCGGGTATGGGAGAATCGCATTTGGATGTAGTTATTGACACCATGCATAGTAAATTTGGAGTCGAAGTTGACAGAACGACTCCTAAAGTAGGATATAAAGAAACAATTCGTAAAAATGTAAAAATTGAAGGAAAATACAAGAAACAATCCGGTGGTCGCGGACAATACGGACATTGTTGGTTAGAGCTTAAGCCTTTAGGAAGAACAAAGGGATTTGAATTTGAAGATAAGATAGTAGGGGGAGTTATTCCACGTCAATATCGTCCTGCAGTAGAAAAAGGAGTTATTGGAGCCATGAAAACAGGAGTACTAGCCGGCTATCCAACCATAGATATGAAAGCGATTGTTTATGATGGAAGTTATCATCCGGTAGATTCTTCGGAAATGGCATTTAAAGTGGCAGGTTCAATGGCCTTTAAAAAAGGAGCTGTTAAAGCAGATCCAGTATTATTAGAACCGATTATGGATATAGAAGTCCTGGTTCCCAAAGAATATATGGGCGATATTATTGGAGATTTAAATAGCAAGAGGGGAAAAATTATGGGAATGGAAGAAACAATAAAAGGGAAACAAATGATTAAAGCAAAAATACCCCAGGCGGAAATATTTAAATATGCCATTGATTTACGTTCAATGACCCAGGGAAGAGGAAATTTTTTCCTTAAATTCTCCCATTATGAAGAAGTTCCTGCAAATATAGCTCAAGAAATAATTGAAAAAGCCAAGGAAGAAGAAAAATAACAAAATATTTTAAAAAATATTAAAAAAAAAGAAGGATTTTTAAATTAAATATAGAATATATAAAATGAAATAAATAAATGTAATTTCTTTTAATTCTTTCATTAAAAAAGGAGGTGTAGTATATGGACTGGTTATCAGAATTAGCTTGGTACTGGTGGGCAGCAATAATAGGAGTTATTGCTTACATGATTTATTATTTTGCAGAATAATATAACTATTTAACATACTTAATAATTTATTGCAAGAACAAATAAGATGTGTTTTTATTTTTAAGTGCAGGTGAGGAATTAACGATTTACCCTGCACTTTATTTTTATTGGTTAAATTCTATTATTTTTACTCTTTATCTATATATTAAGAGATAAGGATTGTCTTTTTGATTATTCAATTTACCCTTTAAAGCATTAATTAATGAAGTGCAAAGGAGTATAAATGTTTATGTGAAAAGTTCTTCTGCTTTAATCTACAGGGTAATGGGGGTATATTTTAGTAAGTAAGGTGAAAAATATGAATGTATTTATATATGAAAGATCTATGCGATTAATATTGATATTCGTTTTATTATTTATTTTTCCATTAAATTCAACTGCAGATGTTGAAATTCCCGAAGAATATGTCATTTCTTTAGAGGAAATAGAATCATTGGTCTTTAACGCTAAATTCGGAATCGGTGAATTGAACTTAGGCTATGGGGAAGATAATGTTTTAAAAGGTTATTTCCATTACAAAAATAGCCTGTTAAAACCTCAAATACATTATGACATATTAGAAAAAAAAGGTTTTCTAGATTTATCTCAAAGTATTACAAAAAATATAGGTTCAATATTTTCGCTTCAAAATGTTTGGGATTTGAAATTACCTGCCAATATTCCATTAAAAATAAATATTAATGCAGCAACTTATAATGGAAATATTGACCTGTCAAATTTACAAGTAGAAGAGTTTATTTTAATTACCGGGGCAAGTAGTACAAATATTTTATTTAATCAGATGAACAAGATAAATTTAAAGAATATTCATATTAAAACGGGTGCGTCAACTTTGAATATCTCTGGGCTATCTAATGCGAATTTCGATAGAATGGATTTTGACGGAGGCGCAGGATTATATACTTTTGATTTTTCTGGAAACCTAAGGAAGAAATCTAAAATAAAAATTAATGCTGGTGCAGCCAAAGTTATATTAAAAATTCCCTCTGCTTCTGGTGCCAGAATTAAACTTCCCCGATTTCCAACAGTAAAATCTGAGATCGCAGGATTTATCAAGATAAATGAACAGGTTTATGTTAACCAAGAATTTGGTAAAAGAGAAGAAGAACTGGACATTGAAATCAATGGGGTTTTTTTGAATGTAGAAGTGGTTTCACTTCCCAACTAAAAAGTCGCATTAATATAGCGGGATATTCTCTCTAAAGCCTTTTTTGGTAAAAATGTCTACCATCTCTTTATTTATGATAAAATATTCATCGCTAGCCAAAGTTTAGTTTTTTTATCATTACATTTTCAATTCCAGTAATCAATTTTTTAGGTGAATTATAAAGGTTGTAAAAGCAACCGCTGTTTAGCAACAAAAACTATTTATTTCCTACAGAATTTTTCATTTTCCTTAAACCAATATGTGCAAATTTCCCTAAGTTTTAAAATATGAATTTAAAAAATATTGTATTGACTTTTAATACCATTTAAATTATACTAAAAATGAA
>CAZMLS010000086.1:0-7586 GCA_964567215.1 uncultured Atribacterota bacterium
ACCTGGGTACCATATTTCATGAAATTCTCTTTGTTTCCACTCTGAAGAAGGTATGGTTCCCAAAGATTCGGTGGGCAAGTCAATACCGACCTTTTCTCCAAATCCAAATTTTTGCATATACTTGTTTAATTTCTCTATTCCCAAATCCTTCCCTATTGTATAAAAATATATATTGCAGGAATGGGATATTCCGCCGTAAATATCCAGGCTGCCATGCCCACCTTCTTTCCAACATTTAAAGACCTGGTCAACAATCTTAAACTTGCCCGAACAGTAGATTTTCCTCTTTTCATCCGTAATCCCTTCCTCCAGAGCAGCTATTGCTGTTACGACTTTAAATGTTGAACCCGGTGAATAAAGGCCCTGGATACTTCTATTACTTAAGGGATAATTTGAATCAGTAGAGAGTCGTTCCCAATCCTCAGGTAAAATAGTTCCGACAAATAAGTTTGGATTAAAGGAGGGTTTATTAACTAAAGCCAGAATTTCCCCTGTATGAGAATTGCTTACTATAATGCTACCTTTTTTATCGTTTAATAAACTTTCCCCGAATTGTTGTAAATTTTTATCAATGGTTAAGATAATATCTTTTCCCGGAATAGATTTTCGATAAAGTAAAGTGGCAATTTCTCTTCCCAGGGCATCGACTTCAACTTCTTTTCCACCTTTCTCTCCTCTTAAAATTTGATCATAATATTTTTCCAGACCGGTTTTACCTATAATATCACCACCCTGAAAATCCTGAGCATTCATTTCTATTAATTCTTCTTTATTTATTTCTCCTACATATCCCAGACTATGAGCTGCCAAATCATGATAAAGATATTTTCTCCTTGGTTGTATTTCTAAAACCACCCCTTTTAATTCATCCTGTCTCTCTTCAATTTCGATAATTTTATTAATTCTACAATCATCGAATATTTTTACAGTTTTAAAGGGATTAAGATAATATTCTTTAATCTTTTTTTGAATTTGGCCAGGGTCTATCCCCAGTATTCCACCGAGTTTATTGCTTAATTTTTCTATATCTTCTATTTCTCCGGGAATAACTGATACAATGACTGCAGGTCTGTTTGTCACCAATAGTTCTTTGTTACGATCATAGATCTTTCCTCGTGGAGCATTCTCCACCAGGGAACGAATACAATTCTCTAACGCCTTCTGAGCCAATTCCTCCCCTTTAATCAACTGAAAATACCAAAGACTCATTACTAAAATAAAAAAACAAATAATTACGAATATCCATAAATAGTTAAGTCTGAATTTTACTTCTTCCGGAACAGAAGATGATTCCCTCATAATAACTCCTATCAGGTCTAATGTAAACTTTGGTGCCTGGCACTAAAGTTTACATTTATGACAACTCTGGTGCCAGGCACCAAAGTTTACATCTTAAAATTTATCATCGATTATTTGAAGGAGTTTCTTTACTCCCAGGTAGATAAAAGGCGATAAAAGACTGTTGTATAGCGCTTCAGGAATCGTCATTTGCTTGAGGCTCCAAAGCAGGTTGCCTGGTTCCATTCCAAAAGCCCGTAACACCAAAAACATTAAAATATTCTTAGCTATCGTTGCAAATAAAGTGATCAATGGAACAACAAATAAAATATGTTCTTCAAATATCCTCTCTTTCAATATGCCGCATAAAAAACCCGTTATTGTTTTTATCAGTGCATGTACTCCAAGCAATCCAACAGAAAAAATATCCTGTAAAAGACCGGAAAAAAAGCCCACGATTGTTCCTTCTCCTGCTCCTCTTAATAATGCAAATACAATAACCAAAACAAACATCAAATCAGGTTTTAAACCTTGCAATGTAAATAAATTTAAGATAGTCAACTGAATTAGCAAGACAATAATAATAATTAAGCCTTTAAAAATGTCTTTCATTTCTTATCTATCTCCTTATTTACAATTTTCTATAATAACCTGAATCTATTTTTATAATATATAATAATAGATAAAATAAATCAAAAGTATAATGAAAACAGTGTTGAGTTAAGAAAAAACTAGAGAAAAAAGAGAAGATTAGTAATAAAGAATAGATATTATTGCGGAATCGTCAATATTTTAAAAAACTTATCAATTAAATTTATTTAATCCATTTTATTTTATATAACTTATTAAAAAAGTAATTATTTAATCCGTATTTTTTAAAGTTAATATTATCTTTCCCATAATTACCAGGCCCATAAAATAAAAGAGGGCTAAAGTATGAAATGCTCGTTTTGGTTGTTTGATAAAACGGTAAACCCATTCCATGCCATGTCTCTGCATCCATAGTGGTGCTCGTGGTATTTTACCTGAAAGAACATCAAAACTTCCACCGACTCCCATACATACCGGAACATTAAGCCGTTTTGATTTCAGATTTCCGGCAATCCACTTCTCTTGTCTGGGCACACCCATACCTACTAGTAATATATCCGGTTTTTTATTATTAATCTCCTGAATGATTTTCGCTTCTTCGTTTCTTTCATTATATTTGATATCCATACCTTTAGCTATGCCTTCCGTTCCGGAATTCACTTTGTTTTTATGCATTTGGGGTATTATGGTTTCATCTGATAAACTTGTTGCATGAAAATAACCGTGATGATTTCCGATTATTTTTAATCCCGGATATTTTTGAGTTAATTTCAAGGAAGCCTCTTTGGCTACTCCGGGAGAGGCGCCTAAAAGATATATTGAATATGCTTTTTTGGCAGCAAGCTTACAAATACCTTGAATAATATCAATTCCGGTTACTCTTTCCTTTAAGGGATGGTGCAGGATTGTGGTTGCCCAAAGTATACCGGCTCCGTCAGGTGTAACCAGGTTTGCAGATTGAATTATATTAAAATAATCAACATCTTTTTTTGCTCGTAAAATAGCTAATGTATCCGGTGTGACTACCAGATGGGATTTTTTAGTAACTATAAATTCTTCTATTCGGGAAATAACACTTTTTACATCTACCCGATCAATTCCCACTTGGAAGAGTTTTATTCGATTATTGGCAAGATCTTTTTCAATGATTAATTCTTCTGAAGAAACCTTTTTCTTGAGCATCTCAAAGATGACCCATCCGAAAACGGACATTATCACCAATAAATAAAGGCTTTGATAAATGGAAACAATTAAAGCAGAAAGACTAAGATACAAAGAAGTAGCAATAATGGTACAATTTGCTCCATTTGCGGAAAACCCATAAGATTGTAATTTTTGACGAAGCCTGCTTTCCGTAGTTGAAAAATCACCTACTTTCCCCTGTTGTACTACATAACTGGAGACGATAGAATAAGAACCATCTACTAGCGGCACTCCCAGAATTAATAGTGGAATAAAAAGGGTTAAAGCGGCAGTACTCTTGGATACACCTACAATGGCAATAACTGCCAGAATAAATCCAAATAACATATAGAAAGAAGAAAACTTCCCTCTGGGGAAATATTTAATAACAATAAAAGATATAACTGCTAAAGATAGAGAAAGAATCTCTGCTAAAATTAGTCCCTGCCTCTGAAGAAGTGTAACAGTAAAAAAGGTCAAAGAAGCAATAAACACTATATAAGGAGTAATATCTCCCAACTCGCCTGTCTGTCCAATTGAGTTGGTAATGCCTATCAACCAGATTAATGTCAGCGGCATAGATAAAAAGCTAAAATAAATATAACTACCCGGAGTCGCTGGATTTCTTAAAAATTCTATTCTGATTCCCGAATAAATAATGATTAAAGAAATTAATATCTGAAAAATAAGTTTGCTTCCTGTATTAAGTTTCTTCTTCTCATTCATTTTCCCTAATACAATTATTAACGCGCCGGCTATAATAATTCCCGCGATCTTATATATTGTTTCATTTTCCAACATGCTTTAATCCTTAAATTTCTCTTATAATCAGTTATCTTTTGTAATATTAATTATCACATTATTCTACCACACCTTTATAAACTATACCAATGAAACAGTTAATTTATTTACATTTTTTTGTGTTTCGTCAAAATTTACTAATTGTAATTGGTATTTCGTGTCAATATAGTTTCAATACGATTTTACTAATAACTTATTTTACTATTTTTCGGATTATGCATTTTAAAGCCGCATTCATATCATAATTTTATATAATTTAAATTCTTAATAAAGTAAATTACCCGCCTACAAATTTAATCAACTTAATAGCTAACCTTTTTAAACCAATTTACTGTTTCTTCTAGACCATTTAATAATTCAGTTTGTGGTTTCCAGTAAAAAATATTTTGAATCTTTTGACAATCCAGAATATTCTTTCTTAAATCACCAGGTCGGGCGGGTCCGTAATCTGCCGGGTGAGAAAATTTCATAATATCCTTTAAAAGTGCAAATAATTCATTAACCGAAGTACCCTTCTCTGTCCCCAGATTAAATCCGTTTAAGGAAGGTTGTTGTGGTTGCTTTTCTGTCTTTATTTTAGCTGAAACTTCGGATGATTTCTGCAAATTTTTAAGGGCAAGTAAATTTGCCCGAGCAACATCTTTTACATAGACATAATCACGTATATAATCTCCATCTCCGTTGATTGTAGGCGTCTCTCCCTTTAGCATTTTTTGGATGAATATTGCAATGACCCCCGCTTCCCCATATGGATCCTGCCTTGGACCGTAAACATTCCCATATCTTAAAGCGACATAATCGAGGTTGTAATTTTTTTGATAAAAATTTAGATAATGTTCAATGGTCACTTTACTGATTCCATAGGGAGACAGTGGAAGCAAGGGATGATTTTCGTTGACTGGGAATTGCTCAGGTTCTCCATAAACCGTCCCCCCACTGGAAGCAAAAACCACTCCTTTAACCCCGTATTTCACACAACATTGCAACAGGTTTAAAGAGCCAAAGATATTGGTTTGGGCATCTAAAAGAGGCTCTCTCACTGATAAAGAGACACTAATTTGAGCGGCTTCGTGACAAACATAATCCGGCTTTTCCTGTTCAAATGCTTTTTCTAATTCCTGAATATTCGTAATATTTAAATGATAAAATTTTGCAGCCTGGTGTAAATTTTCCTTCCGCCCCGTAGAAAGATCATCAATCACCATAACATCATAATTATTTTCAATTAAAAAATCTACGATGTGAGAGCCGATAAAACCTGCGCCTCCGGTTACTAAAACCTTTTTTTTCATAATGTAAACTTTTGTGCCAGGCACCAGAGTTGTCATAAATGTAAACTTTCGTGCCGGGATCCCCCTTTTTTATTATTCTATTTTACTCTATCTAATACTAAAAACAAAAATAAGAGCCATAATACTAAAGACAAGACTAATTCCCCAAAGAAGAAGAACTACATTTTTATGTGCAATACCTCGAGCCAGAAGACGATGATGGAGATGTCCCTGGTCAGCCTGAAATATAGGTCGGTGTTCTCTATATCTTCTTAAAATAGCAAAAAGGGTATCAAATATGGGAAGTGCCAGGACAATTACAGGGACGATAAGAAATAAAGGGTTTTCACCTTTCATTGCCCATAAGGCGCCTACTGAAGCCAACATGAATCCGGCGAATGTGCTTCCTGAATCACCTAAAAATATTTTTGCCGGGAAGAAATTGTATTTTAAAAATGCTAGCATACTTAATAATAGAGCTATGGTGATAATATTTAATATCTCCATTTTTAGTAAAAGACCCAAAATTAAAAAAGTAACTAATGCGATAATCGAAACTCCGCAGGCTAATCCATCCAGCCCATCAATTAAGTTGATGGAATTAGTAATTCCCACTATCCATAAAATCAATAATGGATAAATTAGATAACCCAATAGATCCAAGCCTGCCAATTGATGGATTATAAAACTATTAATTAAATTACTATTATACGCCACTACCAGCAAGGCAGGAACTAATTGGATAATAAATTTATATTTGGGAGAAAGGTCAACAATATCATCCACAATGCCTAAGAGCAATATGATGACACCCCCGATTAAAAGAGTTTTATACTGCCCTTCTATCGATATCACAAAAAGAAGACCCAATAAAAAGCCAAAAAATATGACAATTCCACCCAGGTTTGGAATGGCTTCTTCGTGTACTTTTCTATGACCCGGTAAATCTACCATATTCTGCTTCTTCCCTACCTGAGCGATATAGGGAGTTAGAATATAAGAAACAATAAAGGCGATGATGCCTACTTCAATATATTTCAAATAAATATTCCCCTCTTTTTTATCATTAACCAATTTGCCGCACAGCTAATTTACCAATTTGCTAATTTGCTAATTTATCAATTTGCTAATTTGCTAATTTGCTAATTGTAAATAAAATTACTTATCTACTCCTCTAAATTCTAATTTAGATTTACAAAGCTATTTTTTTTGCTAATTCTTTTTTCAAATTTTCGATACAATGCACCGGTGAAGGATCAATCCCATTTAAAATTGCCAGGTAATAACTCACCATGTCACCTAAATAGATTAAAGAAAACAAGCGGGTTAATTTTTCCTTTCCCATAGATGAACAGGTAATATACTCTGCTACTTTATTTTTAATAATGCCTTCAGTAATTTCAGCTCTTTGCTTCATACGTAAAAACCCGTATTTATCCTCTAAATAAATGATTTTAACCTTTTTATTTATCTGATTTTCTATCTCATACCCTACGATCTCATTATGGTCTAACTCAGCAAACGTATTCCAAAAACAAGGCCATTTGCTATTTTCGTTTATCTGGGTCTTCCAGCGCATTGCTACTGCGTATAAAAGCCCTTCTGAGCTGTAAATTAGAGGTAGCTGTTTATACAAAGATAGAGCAATTTTTTTAGCTAAATTTCCTTTAAATTGAGACCTGGCACTATACTCCCCGGAAATCTTTTGCATTACTTCAAGCATTTCTTTTATTTCATCATCTCTTTTTACTATTAAACCAATTTTCTCCAAAACTTTCAATATAGGGAAAAACAAATAGGGTAAAGCGGCACGTGGTTGAATCCCTGAAGGAAGTTTAATAAGAGGAAAATCTCTTTTTCGGGCAAAGGTTTCAAATTTTCCACCGGAAGATAAGGCGATAATATTGGCCCTTACCAATAGCGATTTTTTTAAAGTAGAAATAGTTTCCTCGGTATTCCCGGAGTAGCTTACTGCAAAAACAAGTGAATTTTCATCAACATATCCCGGTAAATCATATCCCCGGATTACCTCTATCGGAACTGATATTTCATCCGCTAAATAGCCGGACATTAAATTGCCTCCGATAGCCGAACCTCCCATTCCTAAAAATACAATATTCTTTGCTTTTTTCAGTAAATCTCTTTTGGCAGGGTCATAAAGAATAGATGATGAAGAGTCCTCGCCTAGTTGCAGAGCTTTCTCTGCATGGTAAGGAGCTTTTTCTAAATCTTCAATTAAATTCTCTTTATCTAAATGAATAAAATTACCATTTAAAATATTTATTTTTTCTTCCATATCATTCTACCCTCCTTATTACTTAATATTTTTACCTTCTCTCTCGTTTTTTACTTAATTTCTTACCTTTTATAACATAACTAGTATTCGCTTTTCAAATTAGTTTACATTTATGTAAACTTTTGTGCCGGCACCAGAGTTGTCATAAATGTAAACTTTTGTGCCGG
>CAZMLS010000087.1:0-7575 GCA_964567215.1 uncultured Atribacterota bacterium
AATTTGATGATAAAATCATATTTTTATATATTTTGTGAACTTGTGAAGCCTGACCACACTATTCTTCAACATAGGAAAAAGTTATGTCAAATGTTGAGACCAGACCCCTTTATTTTCTTTTAGTTGAGATATCACGTTTGCTGTTCCCAAAAGAATAGCAATATGTGCATCATGCCCACAAGCATGCATACATCCCTTGTTTTTTGAAGAAAAAGGAAGTCCGGTTCTCTCATTTATAGCCAATGCATCGATATCTGCTCTAATTGCTCTGGTATTGCCAGGAAGAGATCCCTTGATTACACCTATCACTGCGGTTATGTTACCATAATTCTCAAACACTTCAATATTTTTATAATTATTAATTTCTTTAGTAATTATTCGAGATGTTTTTTCTTCGTGAAAAGCCAATTCCGGATATTGATGAAACTCCCTCCTTAAATTTAAAATATGTCCAATGATATGGTTGCAAATATTATAAATTTCTCGAGATATTTCATTTTTACTTTTTATTTCTTTCATTTTTGCCTTATCTATTAATTCCTAATATGCAATACTTCTCAAAAGTTAAATATTCTTTTTCTTTAAGCCACGATCAATTTCTATCTTTCCTTCTTTTATCACAGCTTTAATATTTTCTTTATCGCCAAGCGCTGAAATATCTTTAAGTGGATTTTTATCAATAATAACGATATCAGCTAATTTTCCTGGAGTAATATCGCCAATCTTATCCGAAACACCTATTAATTCTGCCGCCCAACTGGTTATAGATAGAATCGATTGCATAGCGGTCATTCCCGCCTCAACCATTGCCATAATTTCAAATGCATTCTCACCATGGTTGACAAAAGGCATTCCGGAATCTGAACCCATTGCAATTTTTACGCCACTTTTTAAAGCCCTGGAAAAACTTATTAACCTATTTTTCCTGCTTTTGAGCGCCTTTTCTACAGCATATTTCGGTAAATAACATTCCTCTCCCAATTGTTCAATATGTTTTCCATAAGAAAAAGTCGGAACTAAAAAAACATCATTTCTTAACATCATTTCTATATCTTGATCATCTAAAATGGTTCCATGTTCCAAAGAATCACAACCTGCCTGAAGAGCAATTTTGATCCCTTTTGCACCATGGGCATGAGCTGATACTTTTTTATTTTGGTTATGTGCTTCTTGAACGGCTATCTTCGTATCTTCAAGACTCAGCGCATAGGCATCCGGCGAAGAGGTTGCTCTAAAAGTCCTACCGGAAGTCATCACTTTTATTAAATCCACCCCTCGCGCCAAAAGAGTTCGGACTTCTCTTTTAATTGCTTCCGGGGAATCCATTACATGCTGTCCTTCAATCTTTACTTCCGGAGCATACATGGGAAAATCAGCACCAGTTGGCATAATCTTATAACCACTCACAAACATCCTTGGTCCAACCAATAATCCTTCGTTTATTGCATCCCTTAAACCTAAATCAATGAGATCTTCGGCTCCCAAATCTCGTATACTTGTAAAACCAGCTTCAATGGTATTTCTGGCATTAAAAGCTGCTCTTAACGTTTTTTTGGGAATGCTTTCTCTAAAATTTTGTATTTCAGTTTGTGTTCCTGACATTGAAATATGGGTATGAGTGTCGATAAAACCGGGCATAATGTATTGACCTTTTAGGTCAAATAATACATAGTCCTGTTTTATATTCTTTAGAATTGAATCGACCTTAACAATATCCTTAATATTTTTATTTTCGATAATAATGGCTCGATCCTGAATGGGATCAGAACCTTTGCCGTCAATGATGGTACCACCAACCAATAACTTTAAATCATTTTTACTCATAACTATCTCCTCTAAATATCTATAAGAATGAATTTAACTTTTTAATATATCTTTAGCTCTTTAATTGTCACACATCGAAGACTTAATCAACGTTATTCAACAATAAATTCGAATACAATTGTATAGCTTTTAAAAATATCGACTCATCGATTACGAGATGAGAACTGTGCACATCATAATCTCCTCCGTTTCCTATAAAAGCAAAACAAGAGGGTTTTTCTTGGCAATAAAATGCAAAGTCCTCTGCAATTCTAGATGGTTTATTTAAAATATGTACATTCTTTTTTCCAAATATATTTTCCGCGAATTTTATTTTTTTTGAGTACAGCTTTTTATCACTTATGACAGAAGGATAAAAACGATGATAATCTATTTTTCCGCTAGCCCGAAATGTGGAAACGATTCCCTTAAAAATTTCTTTCATCCTTTTCTCTATATAATCTTGCACCTCAGGAGTGTATGTTCGGATACTTCCGCGTAAAATTGCTCTCTCGGGTATTGCATTATAAGTGCTACCAATGGATACTTCTCCAAAAGAAAGTGTTGCAAAGTCAAAAGGTGATATTTCCCTTGAAATAATTTCCTGATAAGCTAAAATGAGATGTGCCGTTATAATTACGGGATCAATAGCAATATCCGGTTTGGCCGCATGGGCACCCTTTCCAATAATTTCCAAATATACCCGGTCAGACTGACTGGTTAAAACACCATCCTTTAATCCTATTGCTCCGGCAGGTAAATCCGGACTGATATGACATCCAAAAAACATATCAATATTAAAATCATCAATTAATCCTTTTTCTACTAAATATTTAGCACCACCGCCGCCTTCCTCTGCCGGTTGAAAGATAAAAATGATTTTTCCCTGCAAATCAGCCTTAACTTGAGATATTACATTTGCAACTCCTAAAGATATGGCAACTAAACCATCATGCCCGGTACCATGCATACATCCTTCCGTTTTAGAAGAAAAGGATAGGCCCGTTTCTTCATTGATTGAAAATCCATCCATTGCAGCACGCAATGCTTGAGTCGGACCAGGCTTAGCCCCTTCTATTACGCCAATAACGGCTGTGGAATCAGCGTAATTTCCATACACCTGTATCCCCGTTTTCTTGAGTTCTCTAATAATAATATCAGCAGTTTTTTTCTCCTTAAACGCCAATTCAGGATATTGATGCAATTCTCGTCTAATTTTTATAACTTTTTCTTCAATTTCTTTTGATAATCCATCTATTTTATAATTAATATGCAAAACTTCTCACCTCTGTATTTATTATAATATTATCAAACTTAATTGATGCTTTAATTTGATTTTAAGTTCAGATGATCCTTTTATTTTTTTCAAATTACTCTCGAAAATTTTACTCTACATAAATTCATTTTGTTTTTTTAAGATTAAAAATCCATATGACTCCAAATAATATTAAACCGCTGATCCTTGCATAAATGGTTGGAAAAATGAGTAAAATAGCTACTATTGCAAAGAAAATTCTCTCGATGATATTAATCTTTGCTTTTAATACACCAATGATTGCAATAGCCATTGCATAAAGACCGATGGCAATTGATACAAAAGAATAAATATAATTCCAAAATGTAAAATCAATGAATAATAGCACTTTATTATAAATAAACATATAGGGTAATAATAATCCTGCCGCCCCCAAGCCAAGACCGGCCAGAGCAGTTTTATTTGGATTCGATTTGGCAATGGATGCTGCTGTAAAAGAAGTCAAAGCAACCGGTGGTATAACAGCAGACATTGTCCCAAAATAAAAGGCAAAAAAATGTGCAGCAAGTCTCGGAACTCCAAGCATTACTAAAGCAGGAGCCGCAATAGTTGTCGTCACAATATAACAAGCTACTCCGGGTAAACCCATTCCCAATATAATTGCTGTTATCATACATAAAAAAGCAGTTAAAAATAAATTCTCCCCTGCAATTTTTACGATACTATTTCCAATGACCTGTCCGATACCTGTCATGCCAACAGAACCGATAATAAATCCTACGATACCGCAAATCAATGCAATCGGGGCAGCATTACGAGCCCCCTCGTTTAAGGCAAATATAATATCTTTAAGAGTCAATCTGGTATTTTTGCGGAAAAAAGATACAACTAATACTGACACAATTCCAATAAATGCTGCAATTAACGGACTATATCCTAAAACCAAAAATGCGATAATTACAAAAAGAGGAACCGCCAAGTGGCCTTTTTCCATTAAGACTTTTTTCACAGAAGGCAATTGATCTTTAGGTACTCCCAATAATCCCCATTTAATTGCTCCTAAATCCACCATATGGTATAACGCGAAATAATACAGAAATGCTGGTGTAAAGCCGGCAATCATGATTTTTGTATAAGATATACCCAAGTAAGAACTCATAATAAAAGCGGCTGCTCCCATAACGGGTGGCATAAGAATACCTCCTGTAGAAGCAATGGCTTCAACAGCACCTGCAAAATAAGATTTATACCCAATTGATTTCATCAATGGGATTGTAAAAGTACCTGTTGTTGCTACATTTGCTTGAGAACTACCGCTAATTGTTCCTGTTAGTGCACTTGCAAGGATTGCTATTTTAGCTGGGCCGCCCCTTGATTGTCCGGTTAAAGCTGAAGCAATATCATTAAAAAATTCTGATGCCTTAGTCGCCTTTAAGAAACTTCCAAAGAGAATAAACATAAAAACATAAGAAGCCGAAATCATAACAGCAATTCCCAATACTCCTTCGGAAGTTAGACTCATCCTAATCAATATTCTTTTCAAATTAAAACCTTGATGGATAAAAATCCCAGGCATATAAGGTCCAAAATAAGTATAGGCTAAAAATAAGACGGATAATAATGTCAGGGGAATACCAACTGTTCTTCTTGCTCCTTCAATCACCAATAAAAGAAATACAATTCCATATATTATATCGAATTGATTTGGTTGCATCATTGAATTAATGAATCGATCATAATAAAATACAAAATAAATTCCACATAATAAACTTAATAAAAATAGCATCCAATCCATTAGCGAAGGTTTTTCTTTTGGTGATATCTTTGATGCCGGACGTGTTAAGAAAATAATGCCCATCATTAATGCTAAATGAATGGAATTTTTCTTTAATATATCAATTAAACCAAAACTATTGTACCAAATATGAATTAAAGCACTAAAAACTGAAAAAATCAGCATAAATAATCCGATTTTTCCGGTTAAATTTCGATATTTTATACCATCCACATCTTTTTCTATATTTTTCATTTACAATTCCTCAAATCTAAAAATCAATTAAGTATTAAAATACAGTAAAGAGAGGGAGAATTAATCGTTCAACCCTCTCTTTAGATAATTCAGATTTTTCGATTTATTAATTACCCATCAAATCATCTGGAATTTCAACACCATTGTTCTGATAAAATTTAATTGCTCCGGGATGCAAGGGAACACTGGTTAATCCATTCAAAGCTTGATCCAAACTCATTGTTTTTAATGCGCCGTGTTTTTGTTTTAATCCATCCAAATCTTTAGTATATATTGCTTCCAGCATTTTATATACCAAATCTTCAGAAACATCCTTTTCAGCAATCAAAGTACTCTTAATACCCAATAAATTCAAATCCCGTTCCTGTCCCGGATAAGTTCCTTTCTCAATAACAACTTTAGCAAAATACGGAGCAGCTTCTCTTACTTTAGCAATATCCTCATCAGTATATTCAATCATATCTACAGAGATTTGACTGGCATAAAGTTGCGATACCGCTGATGTCGGAAAACCACCACCTAAAAAACAAGCATCAATTAACCGATTTTGCATTGCTTGAGCTGAATCAGAATACCCTAAAAATTGTGGTTTAAAATCATCGAAGCTTAAGCCGGAAATTTGATTTAGTAAAATTGGAAAATAAACACTCCCACCACCACCGGCAGGACCTACTGCAATTTTTCTTCCTGAAAAATCCTCAAAGGCTTTAATACCGGTTTTGGTCCGATATACAATTTGCATAGCTTCAGGCCACAACGCTGTAACAAAACGAATATTTTTTATGGCTTTGCCTTCATATTTTGCAATTCCGGAATAAGCATTTGAAGTGGGAGCACCTCCTGCAATAGCCATTTTAATCTCTTTATTTCTCATCATTTCCAAATTTTCACGTGAACCACCTGAAGCCTGAGCGGTAAATTTATAATCACCGCCTATATCATCTTGAAAATCTCCAGCTAATATAACACCGACCGGATAATATGTCCCCCCTGTTGAACCTGTGGCAATACTAACAAATTCTGATGTTGCAAATACTTGTGCTGAACAAATAGCTAAAATAAATGCAGTAACTAAAAAAGCAAAAATACTATTTCTTCTTAACATTTAATAAACCTCCTTTTATAATTATTTTTAATGTTACTTTCTATTTTATTTTCAGAATTATCACCTCCTCCAGCATATAATATATCTTCGATATTCACCTGCTACAATTAAGATAAATCACCTACATTTAAATACCCTTTTCCTTAAACCAAACATTAAAATCTTCAATAATTTCATCTTCTTTTTTCAAATTATCGATTCCGGAATGATAGTCTAATCCAAAGATTCTATTTACAATCGCATTAATTAAAGCCATTGCCGCTACATTTGAATTAAAAAAAGTAAAGCCTTTGTAAGGGCAAAACAAACAAACTTCAGAAATTTTACAAAGCGGGGAAATTCTACCATTGGTAATAGAAACCACTCTTACTCCTTTACTTTTGGCATATTTGGCTAAATCCACCGTTAAATTAGTATAGCGCGGGAAACTTATTGCAATAAATATATCTTTTGGTTTAATTCCCTGCAAAGTATCACAAATTCCCTGATCATAATTGTTTAAAAAAAATACATTCGGAACAATTTTTCTCATTTTAAAATACAATAAATGACCCAGGGAAAAAGAAGTTCGCGAAGCAACAATATATTTATTTCTAGATTCAAGGATTAACTTTACAAATTTTTCAATTTTTTTATTATCCTTCATCTCCATTAATTTGTTGACACTATTAGCATCATTTAAAATGGACATATCAACAATATTTTGATCTTCGAGTGGTTTATATTGTTTTGCTTTTTCTGATTGACCATTAATATTAAGGCGTTTAGAAATCAAGTTTCTTAACTTCTTTCTAAAGTCAGGATAACCGTTATAGCCAATTTCTTGTACAAATCTAACCACTGAAGAAGAGGTTGTATTAATTTTAAGTGCTAGCTCATCGGAAGTTAAAAACAAGACTTCCTGATAGTTTGAAAGAATATAATCAGCAATTCTCTTTTGGGTTGGTGTAAATTCTTCAAAATGGAATTCCAAATAATCTATAATATTTATTTTCTCTTTAATATTATTTATCACCCATAAACCCCTTAGCAATATTTTTTGTATTATATGTTATTTTACAATATTTTTTGTAATTGTCAAACTTTATCTAATATTTTAATGGATGGTGTCATGCTTTCAGAGAAAATATTCTTAAATCTTAGTCGTCAAAAAAAACACATTCTAATTAATAATAAAGGGGTCAGGTCTCAATATTTGACATTCATTCTTCTTTCAAGGCTGTTACCACCTTTTGCATGACCTCTTTTATTTCATGATTCACTTCACATTTTTGTTCAAATCTTTTAGCACCTGGAAAACAGCTGAATAATCCATCTTGAAAAGTTTACCTATTTCAGATAAGGAAAGCGGGGTAAAGCGTTTAATGAGATAGATGGCCAAAG
>CAZMLS010000088.1:0-7236 GCA_964567215.1 uncultured Atribacterota bacterium
GGGATGAGGAAACCGGGATACCAAAAAAAGAAAAGCTATTAGAACTTGGATTGCAAGAAAAATAATTAATATATTTATAAATTGTGAATTAGATTTTTTAAATCTGAGAGATTATCTCTTTACATAGATGAGTCCACTCTAAAAAGTCAATTGTAAGATGAATTATTTTTGGTTTTAAGACGGGGAAGTTGTATAATAAAGGAAGTCAATACAGAGGAGGAATAGGAAAAATGTTTCGCAAAAATACAACTCATCTACAAACATCTTTTTTCGATATAGAGAACCAGCTTTCGGAAAGAAAGAAAAAGAAGATAAGAGAATCGGAGGAATACAGTTTTTACCAACTGATTTTCAAAAAGATAAAAGAGAAAAACTTCGCAGTATTGTATTCCGAAAACGGAAGCCGGCCAAACTCGGCGGTAAACATAATGGTATCGGCGATTATCCTTGCCTATAGAAAAGGATGGACGATAAAAGAGATGCTGGAGCAAATTGATTTTAACCTTCTCACCCGGACGGCTTTAGGACTGAACAAGATGGATGATACGGCATTTTGCGAGGCAACATTTTTCAATTTCCAGAACAGACTGCTGAAACATTTTACAGAGACAGGAGAAAACCTGCTGGAGGCCGTATTTGACGGACTTACAAAAGAACAGTTGAAACAGTTAAAGATAAAGACAGACATTCAAAGGTCGGACTCCTTTATGGCAATGTCAAATATTCGCAACTATGGCAGGGTACAGCTGTTGATAGAGATGCTGATTAGATTGTACCGTATTCTAAAGGAAGAAGATAAAGAGCGATTCAAAGATATGTTATCAGAGTATACGAAACAGACATCAGGGCAGTATATATACAAATTGGAGCGGACGGAAATACCGGGGGAATTAGAGAAATTGGGACAGATATATCATAAACTCTACAAGGCATTAAAAGAGGGGTATAAAGAGATAGAAATCTTTCGTATATTTGAGCGGGTTTATCAGGAACATTTTACCGTAGTAAAAAATAAAGCAACCGTAAAAAAGAACGAGGAACTTCACAGCGGGATAATTCAGTCACCTGATGATATAGATGCCACCTACCGGAAGAAAAATAAGAAAATAGCAAAGGGACAGAGTGTTAATGTGACAGAGACCGCAAACCCGCAAAACGAATTGAATCTACTGACCGATATTGCCGTTAAACCAAACAACACGGACGACAGCGATATAATGAATGATCGTATAGAGACCTTAAAAGAGAAGACCCCTGATCTGAAAGAACTACACACCGACGGGGCATACGGAAGCGAAGATAATGACCAGAAGTTTGAAAAACTTAAGATTACCCATATACAGACAGCGGTAAGAGGACGGAAGAATAAAGTAGAGATGAAGATAGAAGAAACAAAAGGAGAATATGAAGTGTCCTGTCCCCTACAGAAAGTAAAATCAGAGAAGACAAGAAGCAGATACAAGGCTTGTTTTGATAAAAAAATATGTGCTGGCTGCTCACTTGCCGGAGATTGTCCGACACTAATCCAGAAGAGAGTATATTATTTTACTCGGGAGCAATATCTGGCAAACAAAAGAAAGAGAAATATAAATACTGTACCCCTTGAACGGAGGAAGTTACGTCCCAATGTGGAAGCCACTATCAAGGAGTTTGTGAAACCATTCAATCATAAAGGAAAACTGCGCATCCGAGGACAGTTCAAAACAATGATGTATGCCTGTAGTATGGGAATATCGATAAACTTTGGGAGAATCCACCGCTATCTGACGGTGAATCCAAGTTTATGCGGTTTATTGGGACTAATGAAGTCCGGTAACTATCTATTTTTTAAAAACTTGTTTCAAATTGGTCGAGAAATTGCGCAATATTTTTCGTTTCGTCTTTTTTATGATCAAATTCCACCAATTACCCAATTTTGAAATAAAATGTTAGCAATTTGCTTGATGGGGTTTTTAGAGGGGACTCATAGATGTTTCTCATACAGGGACCTTTGCAATAAAAATAGAAGAATCATGTTGAATAAGTTCTCCAGGATAGTTGGTTATTACTTCTCTATTATGTGCTTTTCTCTTTGGCCTTAAAAAATAAAAATTATTTCTCTTGGCTCGGTCAATTATAGTAGGCAGAGATACCCTCTGGCTATATTTTTGTTCTAAAATATCTTTGATAAAACTGTAGTTATAATATTTAATCGGTACATCTTTTGCTTTGATCAAATCCTTTTCGATCTTTAGTTCTTTTATAATATTTTTCTCGATATCTTTTAAAATTTTTCGAGTAGGTATTTTACGAGAGTACATAATAGAAAAATTTTCGGGATCAGCTTTTAATCGTTTTACCAAAGCAAAGAATCTTGTTTTCCTAATACCTAATATTTCTTGGATGTATTTTCTTGTTATTTTCTTTTTTTGATAACGGGTAATCAGATCTTTAACTTGATCATCTGTGAACTTTTTGTGTAGCTGTTTCATAATATAGGACTCCTTTTTTTATTCCTATATTATTACAATTTTAGGTAATTTTCTTAGAGTTCACTTTTAAACTTTAAATCATAAAAAAATAGTTCACTTTTAATTCTTAAATGACAAAAATTAAAAAAATATTTGTAATAATAATTATTTTATGTTATCTTATATATTGATTACTATAAAAGAACGTAAAGTCCTTTTTTTTCTAAAATATTTTGTTGTATTTGAGATATTTTTTAATTTTATCAAAAAAAGAATATTCAAAATATATATCTAAAAGCTATTGATAAAAGTATTTCTAAAAATAAATATGGTAAGCTGGATGAAGGTAAGAGGAGAAATCTTTTCTCATATAGAAAAGGAGCCGAAGGGGCAAAATGTATAATTATTTACTACATCTAAACTCTCAGGCAAAAGGACCCTTACTGGACAGAACTCTGGAAAGTTTTATAAAAAGAAACACCGAAGAGGTAATTTCTGATTGATATAAAAAATACTTACAGAGCATGCATAAAAAATATTATTTGGAAAGATTCTTTCAGGTAAAAAGGACAGAGTAAAAAAATAATTTAGTTATTTTTTTGCTCTGTCCTTTTTTATTTATATAAGGAAAAGGTTTCTCTAGATATTTAAAAACCGAAATATACATAATATCAACCCTTTAGTTTTTTTTAAAGATGGATAATTTAGATAAGGCATCAAAAGAATAAAATAGAGGTAATCGAAAAGCTTTGTAAAACAAGAGATTCGGGGGTTTACACTAATAATAAAAGAAGAAGATGGTAAAAATAGGAAAATTTAAATATCTTTTATACCAGTTAATATAGTATATTTAAAATAATTAATAGAAAAGTATAAAAGGATGTTTGTAAAATGAGAAGATATAATTATTTGCTGTTATTTACAATATTTTTAAAATAGGGGTAATTTAGGTACTTTTTTGATTGTAACCATACTATTATACTGCCAAGCTAAAAAAAAGTATCTTAAGGGAGGTGATGTCTATGGAAGTATGAGAAGAAATGCTAGATTGTTAGGCTGAAGTGTTCTTTTTAAACTTGCACGTGCTTAAAGAATTTACTTATTTTTCAAATGGGATCTGATGTTAAGAAATTATTAAAGAACAAAAAAAATTAACGGGAGGTGAAGTAAGGTATGATAGATAGAGAGTATGGCTATCTATCTGATAGGTTATCCACAATTTTTTGTGGATGGTAAAAGAAGGAAGAAATAAAAAAGAAATAACTATTACTACTATCACTTTACTTCTTTTACTTCTCTCTATTTTGATATACCCAAGAAAATGAAAATAAAAAAGATAATTTTTGTTACACTTTTATTGGTTATTGTTTTATCCAGTTCAGTAGCTGCCGAAACCATCAGGTGGAGATGTCAATCGTATGCCGGTCCTGCCCTAAATGCACATGTCGCTAAAGAAGCAATAGACAAGTTTAATATTGCAGCGAACGGAGAGATGTTCATCGAAATGTATAGCGCAGATCAGCTAGTACCTCAGGGAGAGCTATTTCGGGCATGTCAGGAGGGAACAATTGACTTGATCGTTAGTGACGATAATTCAATGGCGGCACCTGTAGATGTAGCTGTATTTGCAGCTTATTTCCCTCTGGCTGTACGCTACGGAATAGATGTTAATGCGCTATGGAATTATTGGGGGCTGAACGAAATTTGGGAGGAAGCCTATGATGAGGTAGAAGGTGTCACCTGGCTCAGCCAGGGGAGTTGGGATCCGTGCAATTTTGCTACTACTACACCCGTCAATTCCTTAGAAGACCTTAAAGGACTTAGGATATATATGTTCCCGACTGGGGGCGATTTCATGAGACAATTCGGTGTTGTGCCGACGATCCTTCCTTATGAGGATGTTGAGATGGCCATTCAAACGGGTATGTTAGACGGAGTTTCTTGGTCTGGTATCACCGAGGATTATACTGTCGGGTGGGCTGATGTTTGTGATTATTATCTGACTAATCCTATCTCTGGAGGCTGGTCAGGTGGTTGGTTTGTTAACACCGAGGAATGGGAGAAATTGCCTGCTCATCTACAACAGTTGTTACGACTGGCAATAGACGAATCGCATTTGTATCGACTAGTGTGGTACTGGGCTGGTGAAGCTAAGTACCGAACACAGGGGACAAAGATGAAACTTACTACCATCCCTGCCGAGGAGTGGAAGGTAGTGGAAGATGCTGCTTTAATATACTGGGACGAGGTTGCTAAAAAAAGTGAAAGATGTGCCAGGGTGGTAGATATACTCAAAAAATACGAAAAGACCATGCAAGAAGCTGGTGCTCCCTACCGATACTAATAAACTTAGATAATGTTATAATAATTTAGGTTAGTATAGAGGTTTCCCTTTTATACTTGGCTTTATATTAAGATTAAAGGAAAGTTAAGGGAGGGAAACCTCTATAATTTTACTTAATAGATAGGAGGAATTTTGATGATTAGAGCTGCAAAAGTCTACGTCCGATACGTGGATGCAACCAGTCGGGCAGTAGGGAAAGTTGTAAAGTTTATGGTTATTGGAATGATAGGTATTTTACTTTATGAGGCTATATCTAGAACTTTTTTTAATACTCCGCATATATGGTCAGTGGAGCTTACGCAGTTTGTTATGGCCGCCTATTACTTGCTTGGAGGCGGATACAGCCTGCTTATGGAGGAACATGTTAGAATGGATATTTTATTTGATCGTTGGTCTGTGAAGACCAAAGCTATTGTCGATGTTTTTACCTTTTTTATCGCTCTCTTTTACCTTGTAGTACTTATCTACGGTGGTTGGCAAGGCATTCTATATGCAATTAAATATAAGCAGGTGACTTATTCTGCATGGGGACCAAAGGTGGCTCCCATTAAGATTATTATGCAGATAGGAATCGTTGGGATGCTTTTACAGCTAATAGCCCAGTTTATAAAGGACCTGGCAATAATTAAAGGGGAGAATATAGATGAGTGCTAATTTTTCTCTTATAGCCATTTTAATGTTCTCTTCGATAATGTTTATGCTTCTCACAGGGCGACATGTCTTTGCCGTTATCGGTGGTGTATCCGCTATTTTTGCTATCCTCCTGTGGGGGAAGGGTGGCGTGGGGATGTCTTACCATTCAACCTTTTCGCTGCTGGTCTGGTATCCGCTCCTAACCCTGCCACTATTCATTTACATCGGGTATATGTTTTCCGAATCAGGCATAGCGGATGATCTATACAAAATGCTACATATCTGGATGGGCCCAGTCAGAGGTGGTTTAGCTATTGGAACCATTCTCTTGATGGCCGTAATATCCGCTATAAACGGATTAAGTGTAGCCGGTATGGCTGTTGGAAGCAGTATCGCTTTACCGGAAATGCTTAAGCGAAAATATGACAAAAAAATGGTAACCGGTGTAATCCAGGCCGGTAGTTCCCTGGGCATATTGATACCACCCAGCGTAGTTCTGGTTCTTTACGGAATGATAGCCAGACAACCGGTTGGAAGGCTGTGGCTGGCTGGCTTTTTGCCTGGTTTCCTGCTGGCAGGCTTGTTTATCCTATATATCGCTATTAGATGCTATTTTCAGCCAGAGTTGGGGCCAGCGTTATCTCTGGAAAAGCGTAATATTCCTCTTGTACAAAAAATTAAACTGCTCCAAGCTGGGATAGTCCCTATATTAATTATTTTTATGATGTCCGGACTGTTCTTTTTGGGAATAACCAGTCTAGTCGAGAGTGCAGCAGTAGGTGCAACAGTAGTTACCATCGCAGGTCTTATTAAACGGCGGCTAACCTGGGAGAAAATGGATAAAGTATTGCATAAAACTCTGGGTGTTAGCTGTATGTTTATGTGGATTATTCTTGCAGCACTTTCTTTTGGTGCTATCTTTGATGGACTTGGTGCTGTACATGCGGTAGAGGAAATATTTCTAAAATACGGGTTTGGTAGATGGGGAATAATGATTATGATGCAGCTTTCTTACATCATAATGGGCATGTTTCTGGACGATACGGCCATGCTTATCATTGTTGCTCCTCTTTATGTTCCCCTGGTGATCAAGCTGGGCTTTGATCCGATTTGGTATGGTATTCTCTATACTATAACCTGCCAGATAGCTTACCTGACGCCTCCCTTTGGATATAATCTGTTTCTTATGAGGGCGATGGCTCCTAAAGAGATAACGCTGGTAGATATCTACCGCTCGGTATGGCCTTTTGTGCTGCTTATGATTTTAGGTTTAGTTATTATAATGAGGTTTCCCATAATAGCTTTATGGTTACCCAATTTATATTACGGCGGCTAAATGTAGCTAGAAAATATAATACAAAGGATGGTTGTTAATGAGCATTAGTCAATAGATTCTGGAAGAATACGAAAAGATCCAGAATAGGGTTTACCCCGTTCCTTTCGCTTAGTTAAAGAATGGGGAGTTAACTCATGTTGACCTAAAAAGTCCCTAAAGAAATTATCATTGAACTAGTACAATGATTGCAGAATCCCAAAGCAAGAAAGAAGGTGATAGAATAAGTAAAGTTAAAATTTTCTAAACATTAGGACTGTAAAAACTTGAGTGCCGCTTATTAAAAAATTAAAAAGGAGGAAAAAATAAAAAAGATAGTTAGATTAACAATTTTTTTGGTTCTTGTATCATTTAAAAGTTTTTTTAGATAAATAGGTTAAATTAAATATACCATGTTAAAAAATTTTACATAAGGAGGTCATTTAAATGACAGAATTTAGTAAATTATTTGAAAGTCACTGGTTAAGTAGAATTGA
>CAZMLS010000089.1:0-7153 GCA_964567215.1 uncultured Atribacterota bacterium
AAATTGAATTATCTTAACTCGATACTATATACTCAATACTCGATACTAATTTAATCGGAGAATTGGTAAATTGGTAAATTGGTCAATTGTATTATATTGTATTTTCTTTACTAACGACTATTCACTATTCACTAACGACTAATTTAATTGATAAATAAGGAAAACAATATGGATATCAAATCAAAGATTGGCAAATTACCTAGTACAAGCGGTGTGTATTTTTTTAAGAATAAGAACGGGAAAATAATATATATAGGTAAAGCAAATTCCCTCAATAGTAGAGTATCTTCGTATTTTAAAAAATCTTCAAATCTTCCACCAAAGATAATAAAAATGGTTAAAGAAATAAACGATGTTCAATACATGTTGACAAGTTCAGAAATAGAAGCAATTGTCCTGGAACGAAAGATGATTAAGAAAAATGATCCATATTACAACACACAGTTAAAAGATGATAAAAGTTTTCCTTTTATTAGAATAACATTAGAATTAGATTTTCCACAAATTCTATTTTACCGAAAAACCAAAGAAGATAATATAAAAAATAAATCTATATATTTCGGACCTTTTGTTGATTCTGAAGCTACCAGAAACGTGATTAAGATAATCAGGCAAATCTTTAAAATTAGAGGATGTAAAAAGAAAAATTTAAGAAAAAAGGATATCTGTTTAGATTATCAAATAGAACTTTGTTCTGCACCATGTGCCGGGTTAATAGATAAAAAAGAGTACCGGAAAATGGTTAGGGAAGTATGTCTCTTTTTAAGCGGAAGACAGAAGAAATTATTAAGAGATCTCTACTCGGAGATGAAAAATCTATCTATTCAATTGGATTTTGAAAAAGCAGCGAAAGTGCGGGATAAAATTAAATCAATTGAAGAAATTTATAAAGGTCATAAAGTAAACTTCTTTAATAATGATAAAAAAAAATATACATTAATTAAAATCGACGAAAAAGAAAAAATGGAGATTGAAAAAGGTAAACAAGCAATCCTGGACTTGCAGAAGCAATTAAATCTTAAAAAAACACCGGAGGTTATTGAGGCTTTTGATATTTCTAATATCCAGGGAGAATTATCGGTGGGATCCATGATCGTATTTAATAATGGTAGGCCGAAAAAAGAGGATTATAGAAGGTATAAAATAAAAACAGTTAAACATGCAGACGATTACGCAATGCTTCAGGAAGTGATTAAGAGAAGGTATACAAGATTGTTATCTGAAAACAGAAAAATGCCTGATTTAATATTAATTGATGGTGGGAAAGGTCAATTATCAGCAGTGGTTAAAATATTAAAATGGTTAAAATTAGATTTACCAACTATAAGTATAGCTAAAAAAGAGGAGGAGATATTTAATCCGGAAAGCAATCAATCCATTAAATTACCGTACAACTCAGAAGCTCTTTTTCTATTGCAAAGGGTGAGAGATGAAGCGCATAGATTTGCTATAAATTATCACCGTAAGATTCGGGGTAAATTAATGCGCAATTCAAAATTAGATTTCATTCCGGGTATAGGAATTGACCGAAAAAGAAGATTATTGGAGAATTTTAAAAGTATAGAAGAAATAAAAAATTCTCCAATCGAAGAACTAAAAAGGGTACCTGGAATCGGCAAAAAGCTTGCGAAAATTATAAAAACAGTTTTGGAGGTAAAATAATGATTATTGATTTTGAAGGTAGAACACCCAAAATAGATAAAAGTTCGTTTATTGCAGAGAACGCAACGGTAATAGGTGATGTGACCGTAGGAAAAAACGTGGGTATTTGGTATAATGCAATATTAAGAGGAGATGTGGCACCGATTACTATTGGGAACAATACAAATATACAAGATGGTAGTGTTATTCATTGCGATGTAGGAATTCCTACCTTAGTTGGTGAAAATGTTACAGTGGGTCATAATGTTATGCTTCATGCATGCAAAATCGGAAATAATTCCTTAATAGGCATTGGTTCTATTGTGTTGGATGGAGCAGTCGTAGGAGAAAATTCAATTATAGGAGCAGGAGCAATTGTGACACCAAGAACTAAAATACCTCCATACAGTATGGCTTTGGGTATACCTGCTAAAGTAGTAAAAAAAATTACTGAAGAAGAAGCGGGTAAACTTGTCGAACATGCTGAAGAGTATATAAAATTAATGATGAACTATAAATGAAAACAGTATATAGTATCTAGTATATAGTATCGAGTTAAGAAAGAAAAATCTGAGATAACCAGGAAAGAAGAAATCGGGAGTCAGAGACCAGAGCATATCACTCTCCTCCCGTAGGACGGGCGTCCCGCCTGTCTATTGGTAACTAAAAATAGTATAGTAAAGAAAGAAAAAAGAAGAAAAATAAAAGAATGGTATATAGTTTCGAATATCGGGTCAAAAAAGAAAAAGAGAAGAAAAATTTGAGACAGTATCAATCCGGTCTAACCATTTATAACAACTTTAGTGCCGGGCTCTTCAATAAATTTATGATTTTGTATTTTTGCTTTACACCCTTAGCTTAAATATTAATTTATTTGTAAAATATAAAATAAAACGTATATAATAAATAAATGAACCATTTTGGGAAATTAGTTTGTTGAGCGGATGATTTTCTCCGAGAAAATATATCTTGAATTACAATATTAAAAGAAAACTATTGGATAGTAAAAATAGGAGGTCTGAATTTATGAAGCACAAATCAGTAGCTGATGTTGCTTATGAAATATTAATCAAACATAAAAAACCTTTGCATTATAGAAAAATCAGTGAAGAATTGATTGAAATAAAACCATTAAAAATGAAAGAGCCCTTTTATGCGGTGAATGCCTCCATGAGCGGGGATAAGAGATTTGTGCGGGTTAAAAGAGGTATTTGGGGATTACTAAAATGGAAGTATAGAGATGCTAATATTAAATACTCAGTGACCAGTTATTGTTTAAAAGATGGAACCATGTTTTTAACCAGCTATATGAGGCCTTTTTTTCCGAAAGAAAAAAAAGTAGTAGAAATTATTTTTATAGATAAAGAAGGAAATGAAATTGAAGCAAAAGTGAATAATGAATTTAGTTATATCACGGGTATAGATCAATGGTATAAAAGAAAAAAAATAAAAGTAAATGATGTAATTTATATTGGATTAATTGATTACGATAAGAGAAAATATTTTTTAGTAACAGAAGAAGAGACACAAATAGAACCAAAAGAAGAAATAAAAGAAAAAATCTATGCAATATTGAAAAAGGAAGGAAAACCCCTTGCTTACCATGAAATTTGTGAGAGAGCCCTGGATGTTGAATTAAGTGAAAAAAATCTATTTTCAGATTACATAATTGATACATTAAAAGAAAATCCAAAATTCATTGAAGAAAAGGAAAATATATGGGGTCTTTTCGATTGGTTAAGTGAAACAAAAAAACTGCAAAAATTATTGTTTGAAAGTAAAAACAGTGAAAAATTAAAAAACACTATCAAAAAAATATTTGATTTTCTCGGTTTTGAGACCTCTTTTATCATCAAAGGCAAAACATCATTCATTTTGGCCAAGGCATTGTTGGATTATAAAAGTTACAGTATTATTATTGACGGAAAAGTATCAGAAGAAAAGAATAAAAAAATTGAAAAATATGAACAATGGGATGATTTGAAAACTGCAAAAAAAGAGAACAAAGCTGATTTTTCAGTGATAATTTCAAATGATTTTAATTATGATTCCTTAAATATGCAATCTGAATTGCAAAATGTCATATTACTTGAATCGAGATGGATAGATACGATTATAAAAGAACACGATAGATTAACCTTTTCCTTAAGCAATTTGAAGAAAATACTTTCATCAGATAATTCAACCGAAAGTAATATTTTTCAATTATTAGAAAAAAGAAATACAACATATAATAGAATAAAATTAGTAAATACAATGATGGATATTTTAAAAAAGAGTTCTCGAAAAAAGTTATATCTCAATATTGAATCATTAACTAAAATTATTAACCAACAAGATGGCGAACTGGTTAATTTTGAAAAAATACAAGAATATGAAGTTGAACAGATTGTAAATATGCTATCTATGGAACCTTTTAACATACTGCAAAAAACTGAAATGGATAATATCATTCTTAATTATTCTCCGAAATTAGCCAAAGAGAGGTTGGATAAAATAATAATTGAAATATTTTGAAGGTGCAGGTAAAGATGGAAGACGAGATAGGTTGATTAAAAATATGCTTTGATAAATTATTTTTATTCAGGAGTAAAATAATGAAAATAAAATGGTTCGGACATGCTTCATTTTTAATTGAAAATGAAAAAGGAATAACGATTGTAACAGATCCTTTTGATGAGACTTTAGGGTATAAGCTTCCAAGGGTAAAGGCAAATATTGTAACTGTTAGCCATGAACATTTTGATCATAATTACGTTAGAGGAATAAAAGGAAGACCGGTTGTATTTAAGGGTTCGGTAAAACGGGAATCTCATAAAATGGAATTTCGAGGTATATCAACTTATCATGACAGTGTTTTCGGAGCACAGAGAGGGCAAAATACTGTATTTAAAATTAATGCGGATGGTTTAAAATTGTGTCACTTGGGTGATTTGGGACATATTTTAGATGCAGATAAATTAAATGAAATCGGAAATGTTGATGTATTGTTTATACCGGTAGGAGGATTTTATACTATTAATAGTGACCAGGCAAACCAAATTATAAAAGAGATAAAACCCGGGATTATTATTCCCATGCATTATAAAACAGAAGCAATAAAATTTTCAATTGATCCTATTGATATTTTTATTAAAGGCAAAAAAAATGTAAAAATATTAGATTCAAATGAATATTTTATTAGCAAAGAAACACTACCGACGGGCAGTCAAATCATTGTATTCCAATATGAATAGGCTATTGCGTTAATGAAAAAATGCATCATTGTGTGTTGCATATTTTTTAAGATAAACTATTTTTATACCTTATATTCCATATGCAAATATTAATAGCTTGGAATATTTTTTTAATTTTTTAAAATATACTAAAGTTAAAAAAATTGAAAGATAATAAAATATTTGGTATATTTATGTTTTGTTGAGTTGCTGAAAAAAAACAATTATACAAAAAGGAGACTTATGGCAAAATATATTTTTGTGACCGGTGGAGTAGTGTCATCTTTAGGGAAAGGTATTTCCGCTTCTTCGATAGGCAGGTTATTAAAAAATAGAGGTTTAAATATCTCTATGCAAAAAATTGACCCGTATATAAATGTTGACGCTGGAACAATGAATCCTTTTCAACATGGTGAAGTTTTTGTAACAGAAGACGGTGCCGAGACAGATTTGGATTTAGGGCATTATGAAAGATTCATAGATGTGAATTTATCAAAAAAAAATAATGTTACAACAGGCAAAATATATAGTTCTGTGATTTCCAAAGAAAGACGTGGAGATTTTTTAGGTGCTACAGTACAAGTGATTCCTCATATTACTGACGAGATTAAATCAAACATTAAATCTATTGGTATAAATGGAGAAGAAAAAGTAGATATCGTTATTATCGAAATAGGCGGAACGGTTGGAGACATCGAAAGCCTTCCTTTTCTGGAAGCTATCAGACAATTTAGAAATGAAATTGGAAAAGAAAATGTTTTATTTATACATGTTACATTTGTACCTTATTTGAAAGCTGCAAGAGAATTAAAATCAAAGCCGACACAACATAGCATTAAAGTATTAAGAGAGATAGGAATTCAGCCGGATATTGTAATATGTCGTTCACAATCAAAGTTAACTGCGGATGTAAAAGATAAAATATCACTTTTTTGTGATATAAGAAGAGAGGGAATTATCGAAGCACTCAATGTTAAATCAATATACGAAATGCCGTTAGTGTTTGAAAAACAGGGATTGGGAAATTTGATTGCAAAACTACTTAAAATAAAATGTAAAGAAGCAAATTTAGTTGAATGGTCAAAAATGGTGGATAAAATATTGAATCCGGAGAGGGAAGTGACCATCGGTGTCGTAGGAAAATATATTAGATTAAAGGATGCCTATATTAGCATTTATGAATCCTTATTGCATGCGGGTATCGAAAACAATTGCAAGGTAAAAATTGTTAAAATAGATTCTGATCAAGTTAAGAAAGACCTACATAAAGATATTTTTAGAGGTATTGATGGAATATTAATTCCGGGGGGATTTGGAAAAAGAGGAGTAGAGGGTAAAATAGAAACTGCAAAATATGCCCGGAAAAGAAATATACCATTTTTAGGAATTTGCCTGGGCATGCAATGTGCAGTGATAGAATTTGCCCGTAATGTTCTTAATTTGGAAAATGCGAATAGTACGGAATTTGATATTAAAACAAAATTTCCGGTACTTGATTTATTGCCCGAACAGAAAAAGATCATTATGAAAGGCGGGACTATGAGATTAGGATCATTTCCTTGTAATTTAAAAGAAGGTACTATTGCCTATAAAGCATATCAACAGAAAAATATAAGTGAAAGGCATAGACACAGATATGAATTCAATAATTTCTACGAAAAAGAATTTCTGGAAAATGGTATGCTGTTCAGTGGTATAAATAGTGAAATGAATTTAATGGAAATTATCGAAATACCCGATCATCCCTGGTTTGTTGGTGTTCAATTTCATCCGGAATTTAAATCAAGGCCTAATCGAGCACATCCAATATTTAGAGAGTTTATCAAAGCAGCAATAGAAAATACTAAGTAGAAAAATAGTATATGTATTTAGTATATAGTATATAGTCTAAGAGAATATTCAGGTAAGAATTGCGGGAAAATTCTTACCTGGTAGGAACAGACCTTGTGTCTGCCCACAATGGGAGAAAAGTATAAAAACGCAAAAGATGCAAGGTAATTTAATTAACCAATCAATTGGTCAATCGGAGAATTGGAGAATAGGTCAATTGATTTACTTGGTGAATATACGAATTGAATTATCCTATTTTATTTTTTTATTCTTTGAATTTTCTTCACTAGATACTAAATATTAAATACTAACTATTAATATAATTGACGAATTGGTAAGTTGGATCATTTTCTATTTATTTCTTTGTATTATCTTAACTCGATACTATATACTCAATACTCGATACTAATTTAATTGATTAATAGAAATAATATTTAAATTTTATCAAAGGGTGGTAAGATATGTTC
>CAZMLS010000090.1:0-7136 GCA_964567215.1 uncultured Atribacterota bacterium
TGCGGGTCCGCTTGGTTTTAAAAGTAGGCCATACTTCAAATCAGAAGGAGATGAGAGGAAAAACATCGAGGTAAAGTTTTGATTATAATGAATAATGAATAATGGAAAATATTTATCAAGTTATCAAACAGAATAATCAGATAAAAAAGTTCTGCTTGTATGGATTTTTAAAAAATCTACGATTTTTTGAGCCTTATTTATATATTTATCTATTGCAGGTTATCGGTCTAAATCTTTTTCAAATTGGCACTTTGTTTTCTATTAGAGAAGCTATTACCTATATATTTGAAGTGCCTTCCGGGATACTTGCAGACCAGTATGGAAAAAAAATTGAACTGGTTATTTGCTTTATATTTTATATCCTATCTTTTTTCTTCTTTTATATAGGCGGCAATTATTTCATAATTGTGATAGCCATGTTCTTTTTTGGATTAGGGGAGGCCTTCAGGTCCGGAACGCATAAAGCGATGATCTATTCTTATCTGGAGGAGAAAGGATGGTTTAAATATAAGACTTTTGTCTACGGGCGCACACGTTCTTTCTCTTTAATCGGTTCTTCTATATCTGCATTTGCTGCAATATTCATCATTATTAGATTACCTGAGATGAAAACCATATTCTTATTTAGCATCATACCTTATGTCCTTGATTTCCTGTTAATCCTCTCCTATCCTAATAGCTTGAATGAGAGAGTGGAATCTACACTTAATTTAAAGAAATTTTTTATTTTTAGTGTTCGAAAAGTAAAAGAAATTTTTTCCAATCAAGATTTAAAAAAAGTCATTTTAAGTTCATCCCTTTTTGACGGAATTTTTAAAATATTAAAAGATTATATCCAGCCGATTTTACAAGATATTATTTTAATATCTGGAATCTATGCGGTTGCAGCAATGGATGCAGATACCCGGCTAAAAATTATTCTGGGGATCATTTACGGGGTGATATATATATTCAGTTCCATGGTTTCCAGAAATGTTTATCGGCTAAATCTAAAAATTAAATCCAATAGACTGATGGATATCAGTTTTGATATTTTCAGTATCCTGTTTTTAATTCTCTTTTTTGCCATTAGATTAGAAATGATTGTTCTCGTTATTCTGTTGTATTTTGTTTTTTACCTGCTAAAAGATGGGAGAAGACCTTTGGTGGTGGATGTTTTTGGTGACACTATGAGAAAAACTGAACGGGCAACCGTATTGTCTGTTGAAAGCCAGACCCGCTCTCTTTTTATGATTATTCTGGCACCGGTGTTTGGGTATATTGCCGATGGTTTTGGGATTGCAACCTTATTTTTTTTCATCGGATTTTCCTTATTGATTTTAAATCGTTTTCTAAGGATGGAAAAAATAAAATAGAATCATTTTGACACTGTTAGAAAAAATTGTTACAATCAATTTAAAATTAAATATTAGACCGAATAAAATAAATTAAGATAATAGGAGGAATTAAAATGGTTTCAAAAATACCTACCAGAGAAGATGCATATCAATTGCTAACCGAATATAACAAAACTGACAGTCTGATTAAACATGCCTTGGCCGTGGAAGGAGTTATGCGTTATTTTGCCCGAAAACGTGGAGAGGATGAAGAAAAATGGGGAGTTATTGGATTAATCCATGATTTTGATTATGAAAAATATCCCGAAGAACACTGCCATAAAAGTGAAGAAATAATGAGAGAAAGAAATTGGCCGGAAGAATATATCCATGCAGTCTGCAGTCATGGCTGGGGACTCTGTTCAGACATAAAACCGGAAACAGACTTAGAAAAGGTGCTGTTTACTATTGATGAACTGACTGGACTCGTAGCAACAACTGCTTTGGTACGTCCATCAAAAAGCATTATGGATGTAAAAGTAAAATCAGTAAAGAAAAAATGGAAAGACAAGAGATTTGCTGCAAAAGTAGATAGAAATATTATTTCAAAAGGAGCCGAAATGCTGGGAATAGAAATTTCTGAAATCATTGCTGATACCATTGCCGGAATGCAGGAAGTTGCTGAAGAAATTGGATTAAAGGGGATATAAATAGAATATAAACATTCCTTTAGTTTTCATATCTATGAGTGAAGAGAATTTTTCAATTAAAAAGGTGGCAAACGATGAAAAAAATATTAGTTTTAATGTTAATAGTATTATTGCCTTTTTTTTCATTATCGGGTTGTGTAAGTAGTGGTCCGATATTATCGCTCTCTAATGTAGAATGGTATACTACTGCTGCGGAGATAGACGGTTTTACTTTTGGCTATGTCCATCTTGCTTTAAGCGGGTCTACAACAGGAGGTAGAGTTACCGTAATTACTTATGGAGATGGACTTATTGATGAATTTGAACTCGATTTAGATCAGGAAAAAGGTTTTTCTCAGGATATTGTGATAAAATTTACCCATGCAGCAGACAGTGTTCCTCAAAAATATAGTACGGTGCTTACTGCTTATAGTGGAAATAGTACTACTAAAATTAATTTAGAAAGTGAAGAATTAGCTTATTTAAGATAATATTTATATGAAGAAAAAAATTAAATTTGGTACATGGCGCAAGAGTTGTCTCTTCGCACCATGTACCAAATTGTTATATACAAAGGAGTTGTTATGAAAAAAACTAAAGAGATTGATTTAAATATCAGGAAAGCTTCCTGTGAAGATGTTCCTTTAATACTCAGTTTTATAAAAGAATTGGCCGTGTACGAAAAAATGGTAGACCAAGTCACTGCAACCGAAGAAACACTTCGGGAATCTCTCTTCGGTGATAGTCCTTATGCCCATGTTCTCATCGCAGAAATTGGTAAAAAGCCGGTCGGTTATGCCTTGTATTTTTATAATTTTTCCACTTTTCTGGGTCGTCCAGGTCTTTATGTTGAAGATGTATTTGTCTCAAGGGAATATCGAGGACAGGGAATCGGTACGGCGTTATTTAATAAATGTGCAGCTATTGCCAAAGAAAAAAAGTGTGATAGAATGGAGTGGATTGTCTTAAAATGGAATCCGGCTCGTAAGTTATATGACCGCATGGGTGGAAAGTCTATGGATGAATGGTTATTATATCGATTAAAGGGAGATGCCCTGGACAAGATGGCAGATTTATAATTAGTTAAACATTTATTGGTTATTTCTACATTTTATGCGTTTTATACCTATTGTATTATTCTAAATCTTATGTCCTTTCAGTTGAGCTGGAAACCGGCTTTAAAAATTCTAAGGAGAAATATTGAATAATCTTATAAAAAATAATGCAGTATATGTTAAACTATTTTTAGTAGCCCTGTTTTTTGGCGGTACTTTTATCGCAGGAAGAGTGATGTCGGCAAACCTATCTCCTGTCACTTCCGCTTTTTTACGTTTTCTACTTGCATCTACCTTATTAATATTTTTTGTCAATAAAAAATACGGTGGATTACCAAAATTAAATTTTTCACAGATTATATTAGTTACTTGCCTGGGAATAACGGGGACTGCCGGTTATAATTTCTTCTTTTTCTCAGGTTTGAAATATATCGCAGCCAGTCGGGCATCACTAATAATTTCTTTAAATCCTTCGGTAATTACCATTCTCTCCATTTTAATCTTTAAGGATAAATTGACCAAACTTAAATTTGCAGGAATTATTTTATCATTAACAGGTGCTTTAATTGTTATTTCTAATGGGAACCTACTGGAAATTTTCCAGGGAAAAATCGGATTGGGAGAATCGTTTATATTGGGATGTGTTGTCTGCTGGTGTACTTTTTCTGTGCTTGGTAAAATTGTAATGAAACAGTTAAAACCAATCATTGCAATTACTTATGCTTGTATTACCGGAACTTTCCTCTTGCTTATTCCCGCATTGCTGGCGGGTGAATTACCGCAGATTCTAAATTATGATTTGGCGATATGGCCAAGCCTTTTTGTTTTAAGTTTTTTCGGGACTGTTATAGCATTTACCTGGTTCTATGAAGGCATTGATAAAATTGGTCCTTCCCAAGCGGGAATATTTATTAATTTTGTTCCTGTTTTTGCGACCGTGCTTGCAGTCTTAATTTTAAATGAGAAATTATATCCATCTCTCTTGATCGGTGCCGTCTTTGTGGTTACTGGCGTTTTTCTTAATAATTATAGGCCAAAACAGGATAAAATTACCTAATCTGCTTTTTTTATTCTATTATTTAATTTAAATTGGACCATAGTGACTGAAAAAACCACCATTAAAATCCCGACTAATTTCCACCCACAGATATTTTCTCTATATATCAGGTAAGAGAGAATCACTGCAACGACCAGTTCAAGAGTGCTGACAATACCTGCCCGGGATACTTCAATTCCATAGGATATGCCGGTGACATAAAGTCCATAGGCAACAGCAGTGGTAATAATACCGAAAAACACAATCAAAGCCCATACTAATAAAGGCAAGTCTTGTTGAAAAATAGCCAAAGGCCGGGAAAAGGGAAGATAAAAAAGAAGACCAAACCCGAGCGCATAAATGATAATAGTTAACTGATGGTATTTATGAATGATTGCTTTACTGATAATTGTTACCAGAGAAAAAGTAAATCCTGCTCCCAAACCCAGTAATACTCCGACTAAATTTAATTTAAGCACTACCATTGAACCCCCGGTTGCCGCTAAAAAACAACCAACAATGCAAAGAAAAAGAGAAAAAGTTTTAAGGGGAGTAAATAATTCATTATAAAAAATTTTTGCCATAACCGCGATAAATATTGGTGCACTATACAATAAAGTGACAGCTGTAGAAATAGTGGTTTTTTGAATGCAGCTAAAATAACATAGATTAAAGAGCAATTGGCTGGAAAGTCCCATCAATGCCAGGTAGATTAGCCCTTTTTTATCAATGACTAAGCGTTTTTTATTGGTAAAATAAATAAAAGCCAGTAAAATAAAAAAGGCAAAAAACATTCTCCAGAACACAATAGATTGGATAGATACGTTGTAATCAAAGAGGATTTTTACCTGTATGCCTACAGTTCCCCAGAGAGAAGCTGCTATTGCAACCATCAAATAACCTTTGGTATGTTTTTTCAATTTTATAACTCCTTCTGTTTAAACACATGCAATCACCATTCTACCATAATATTCTTAGGAAAAAAATATTTTGAATATTTTTTTATAAAAGAGGATTTTGTTATATTTTTGTCGAATTAATAAAAAGTGATATAATTTCAAGTATCGTATGTCATATTTGCTTTTTTATATCAACTATTTCTTTTAAAATCATTTTGATACATCTAAATCGGTCTATTCTGCAGCACTTCTGCAGACCACTGATTGACCTGTGTCTGATGAAAATTTATTTATGGAGATAAAAACATGGAATTATTATTAAATACTATTTCCCTCATTGGACCGGTAATTCTTGCAGGTTTTATCTATTCTCTGAAAAATATCAGCATGGAAATAAAAATGATATTATGGATTGTATGTGCTGCCATCATTATTTTCGACCTTTACCTCATCATAAAAGATAAAAAGATGAAAAGAGAAAAAATAAAAAGAGAATCACTTTATAACCGGTTGTACGAAAAACAGGAACTGATTGAAAGAGATATGCCGGGAATACTCCTCGATATTATCAAAAGAAATATTACATTAAATCCCCTATTTGTCAAAGGCCGGAAACAGGAAGAACAATACAGAATGAGTGAGGCCGTTGAAACTTTTAAGCAATGTCTGAACCAGTCCGGCCTTTCTGAACTGGATGAAGTAACTCTTTATATTCTGATAGGCAATGGTTATTATTTTTTATCACAGCCAAATGTTGCGGAAAAATATTTTAGAGAAGCATTAAGCCATTTGAAAAAAATAGAAAATGAAGAGATAAAATCCCTGGCAACATCACACATTCTAGGCAACATTGGCAATATCTACCATCATCTGGGAAAACCGGATGAAGCACTGGATTATTACAAACAAGCCCTGGAGCTTCACCGGAAGCTGGCATACGAAAAAGGTGTAGCACATAACCTCAGAAATATCGGTACTATTTATAATGAATTAAATCAATTCGATGAGGCATTAAAATACCAAAAAGGAGCTTTAGAAATTGATAAAAAAATTGAGAACGAGCAGGGCGTTGCCATTTGCCTGGCCAACATTGGTAGTGTGCATCATGATTTAAGCCAATACGAAGAGGCTTTAAGTCTTTACAAGGAAGCTCTTGTAATTTACCAAAGAATAAATAACAAAGAAGGCATTGCGAATATTTATAACCGGATTGGTTTAAATTATAGCAGTCATAGTGATATGAATCTGGCGATAAGCGAATATAAAAAAGCTCTGGAAATTAATCAAAAAATAGGATACAGAGAAGGGATGGCCAGCAATCTGGGGAATATTGGGCTGGCTTATATTACTCTGGGCGAATCGGAAAAAGCCTTGAAATCTTATCAGGAAGCTTTAGAACTGTTTGAACAGATGGACACTCTAAAGAGAAAGGAAATACTTTTTAAAATCATTAAAGTTATTAAAGAAGAAAAAATAAAAATAGGATAAAATAGAGAAATTAAAAATATTGACTGCTATTTATTCTTTTACAATTTTCGCATTATCCTTTAAGTTTTCCTTGCTTTTTCTTCAATAAGAAATCAAAAGAAATTAAACATAGGAGGAAATATTTATGAAAATTGGTATAATCCTTTACTCTCAAACGGGTAATACCTATTCTGTTGCCCAAAAACTTCAGGAAAAGCTCATAGCAAAAGGGCATTCCGTGGATCTCGAAAGATTGAAAGCAGTCGGTGAATTAAGGCCGGGAGGAAAGAATATCCAATTTGAAAGCATTTCTGATATCAAACAATATGAAGCCATGGTTTTTGGTTCACCAGTACAAGCTTTTTCCTTGTCATCAGCAATGTCAAAATACCTATCACAGATTGTCTCATTGCAGGGCAAGCAAGTTGCACTTTTAGCTACCCAACAGTTTCCATATCCATGGATGGGAGGAAACCGCGCAATAGGCCAAATGAAAAAAATATGTGAATCCAAAGGAGCGGAGGTTTCCGGTTCAGGAATCATCAACTGGTCGAAATCAAGTCGAGAACAACAGATTGTCGAAGTAGTTGATAAATTGAGTGGATTGTTTTGATTTCCTATTCCCAAAGATTCCCGTAATCTTTCCGGTGTCAGAGTTTTTACTTAAAGGAAGG
>CAZMLS010000091.1:0-7103 GCA_964567215.1 uncultured Atribacterota bacterium
CTTTACAGACGGGGAGTTCCCGCTAAATTAAAAGAAATTTTCCTGGCAACTTTAAGGAGTTCTCTCTTCCATAAATCTATTTTCTCTAAAGTAAAACGTATTGTAGGACCACTAATGCTTATTGCTGTCGATACTTCACTCATTGCATTTATTATAGGTGCAGCTACACATCTTATTCCAGAATTACCTTCTTCATCATCAAAAGCAAATCCTTCAATCCTTACCTTTTCTAAGCTCTGTCTTAATCCAGAAACATCTAAATCAAAAGGAGATTTATCCATATTATATAGCTGATTAATTTTTTTGGACGGAAGATGTGCTAATAATATTTTTCCTAACGCTGTTTTATGTGCGGGAAACTTTTTACCTATTTCAATATTCGATCTTAAGAGCTCATAACTATCTGCTTTTGCGATATACACTATACTAGTCCCGTCTAATACTGCCAAACTTACACTTTCTTTGGTAAAATCACGTAAATTCTCTAAGTAAGGCATTGATTTTTTGATAATATCTGATTCATTGTGGGAAACTAAAAAAGCCTTATTGAGAAATGCATAACCTAATTTATACTTTAAATTTAACGGATTTTGTTCAATATAGTTTTTATATTTTAAGGTACTGAGCAATCGATAGGTTGTGCTAAGGCCTAAATCCAATGACTTGTTTATTTCAGATATACTTAATTCCTGTCTTGACTCAGAAAATAAATCCAAAATATTTAAACTTTTAATCACTGATTTTATATAATAATTTTTTTTATCTATCATATAATTAGACCTTTTCTGTATTGAATGTAAAATATTTTTAAAATAAATGACATTTTTTATTTCTTAACATATTTATGCAATTTTTCTTAATATCTACTATCTCATTAAATATCTTTATTAACAACATTTAGTGTACGCAAAATTCTAAAGGTTGCTATTCTTTTTCTACGCATAATAAATTAATTAATCCACCGGTAAGCACTTTTGTGATTCTTGTCGCATCTTCTAAATCCACATATTCTTCTGGAGAATGGACATTATCTCCATCCGCACCTATGATTACAGTAGGGAGATTTGCTCTATTTTTATCTCCTAAATAGTTAAAATCTCCTATACTGACAAAGCTGCTTAAAACAGGCTTTTGGCCGGAAATTTCTTCAAAAGAATTTTCTAATTCTTTTACTAATTTATGATCTTTAGATGTTATGTAAGCTCCATATCCTTTCACCTCCGGATAAGGAGCATCTCTAAATCCTATTTCAACTTTTGATTTTATATTTAGTTTTTTTATAACCTCCTCTACGTCTTTTTTTACTATTTCTTCTGTTTCACCTAATACAACATGCCTATCAGCTAATATTCTGCATTTATCAGGAACTGAAATTGTCTCTCCTCCTCCTTCCATCTTTAGGACACAGATAGACCCTTCCCCTAAGAAGGGATGAGATCCCAATTTCATCTTCTTTAACTCCAAAACAATCTTTGATGCATCTATCACTGCATTTACACCTAAATAGGGCATTGATCCGTGAGCAGCTTTTCCCTTGACTCGAATATCATACAAATAACGCCCCCTTGCCCCAATAAGTAAACAAGGATTGTGTATATCTTTAGGGGCAAATGCAGCAGCCGGTTCGGTCACGATAGCCATATCACACTGATCGGTTATCCCATCTCTAATTAAAGCATCTGTACCTAAACCATATGGCCCTTCTTCGTCTACAACAGCAGTAAATAAGACTTTCCCTTTTAATTGATGCTCTATTTTTTTTAACGCTTCCATTGCTATCATAGCTGCCGCTAGTCCTGATTTCATATCCAGGGCTCCCTGACCATATAATTTATTCCCTTCTACTTGTGCACCAAGAGGATCTCTTTTCCAACCATCACATATTTTCACAGTATCCATATGAGCATTGAGGAGTATTACGGGACCATTATCATTTCCCACTTCCGCTATAACATTATTTCCTTCAAATTTTGTAATTTTTCCTTTCGAGACTTTGTGATACCAAGGATCTAAATTTAGTTTTTCTAACCATTCTTTTACAAATTTTGTTATTTCTTTTTCTTCAAACCAAGGGCTGCGGATTTTTACCAAATCACTAATTAACTTTTCAACTTTATTCCTATCAATATTCTGTATTAATTCTTTATAATTACTTATTTTACTCACAAGATATTCCTTTCTTTGATATACTTAATTCCTGCTTTTATTTAGAAAATATATTTATTCCTTTTACTTTTCACAGATTAATTTAAATTAAACAATTTCTAAAAACGTCCTCCCAGTACTAGCCTGGGTAACCACAACGCCAAATCAGGAAAATACGTTACGGCAAAAAGAGTCGGCAGATAGCCAAAAATGATAAAAATCATTGCTGGCTTTAACGTCTCCGAAACAGGTGTCTTAGACATTCGCGCACCAAAATAAAGTGTAGGCGCCGTAGGTGGAGTCACATTACCCATTCCAAGGTTAACTCCAATGATAGCAGCAAAATGTATCGGACTTACTCCGAGTGACATAACCACCGGTAGTAAAATGGGTGTACACAATAACATTGCACTGACATCATCCATTATCATTCCGATAATAATCATAAAAATGTTAAGCATAAACAAAATTATATTTTTATTAGTAGAAATATTTTTGAGAAAGGTCATAATCATGTCTGGCAAATGCTCCTGAATGTAAATTCGACTGAGCATCATAATACAGTACATCATCAACATCACTACTCCGGTTGTAGTGGCTGTTTCAACGATAACCTCAAAGAAATTATTCTTATTCAACCCTTTATAAACGTAAAATCCCACAGGTATGGAATATAATACCGCCACTGCCGCCGCTTCTGTAGGGGTCATTATTCCTCCATAGATCCCTCCTAGGACAATAATCGGCATAATAAGTGCCGGAGTTGCCTTTCTCCCTCTACTAGCTAGCATTTTAAAAATGGTTTTTTTGTCCACGGGAGCCGTGACATGAACATTGGAGTCTTTCCGAAGCATTATAACATTAAGTATACTGAGAAGAGCTATAAGTACTAAGCCAGGTCCAACAGTTGCGAGGAAACATGCCAGAACGGATTGCTGACCAATCCAGGCATAAAGAATCATCTGTGAACTGGGAGGGATGAGAAGTCCCAATGGAGCTGCACACGATACTAATGCTGTGCTGTGACCCATGGGATAACCATTTTCACGTAACCTGGGAAACATAATGGCACCTATACAGGAAAGAGTAGCAGCACAGCTTCCGGAAATAGACCCGAAAACTGCACAAGAAACCACTGCAACAACTCCCAATCCACCCTTGATCCTCCCAACAAAAATTTCCACAAGATTGACCAATGAAGTGCCTATTCCTCCTTTGTCCATCATTCCTCCAACAAGGATAAAGAGTGGTATAGCCAGTAGGACAATGGAACTCATCTGACTGAATCCATAAGGTAGCAGGAAACTTGGGTCATATCCCATTGTAATAACCATAAAGGTCGTAGATAGCATAAAACAGAAGGGTACTGGAAGACCAAAAAGTAAAGTAATGATGATTAAAAGTAACGCTATAATGATAGCCATTCTGTATACCTCCTGTTATTTTCTTTATTTAAATTGTAATAAATACACATGATCAACTCCTCCTCAGTTCCAGAAAACCGAAAAGGTCTTCTAAAAAATAGACCACTGAATAAATTGACATCAGAAAATAACCCATTAAAATAGAAAACTGGGATATAACGATAGGAATTCCCAAACCTGTGGTCCGGGGCATATATTCAATGCTATGTCTAATCATGCCCACTGCCCAGCAAGTAAAGATACAGCAAAGGATGGACATGGTTAATCTAATAATAACCGTAAGAAATGCTTGGCCCTTTTTACTCAGCATTTGAGGAATAATGTCAGCCTTAACATGACTTTTGTCGTAAACCCCGTAGGAACTTCCCATAAAATATAACCAGAAGGCTGCTATAACCACTATCTCTTCAATACCAAAAAGGTCTGACTTAAAAACATATCTTAAGAGCACCTCTAAACACATGATAAGCATCACAAATATACTGGATGCTACCATAAGCCATCGTTGGAGTTTCACCAGAAATTTCCAGATCATAGATCTTTTAAAGGCTTCAATTTTTTTCATTTCTTTTTCCTTTTTTTATTTTATAAAATAAGGCAGAGGGATAACCCCTGCCTTATTTTTTTGTAGATTAAAGAGATTCTTTAACCTTATCCAAAACATCCTTTCCGAATTTTTCCTCAAGTTTTGGCCATGTAACACTTCTTATGTGTTCAGCCAAGGTTTTTTTCTGTTCAGGAGTAATTTTTAATACCTCAATGCCTTTATCAGCAAGCATACCCATGTATTTTGCATCCTCAGCCTTACAATCATCAAAGCTCTTAGCAGACTCATTACTCACTGCTTCCTGGATAATCTTCTGATCTTCCGGGCTGAGCGAATCCCAAAGTTCCTGGTTAATCAGGTATCCTGTCTGGTCAAAAAGGCAATTATAGGGAATATAATAATTTAAAACATCCCCAAAAACCTGGTAATTGATCTGAGATGACCCACCTATCCAACCATCACAGACGCCAGTCTGAATAGCACTATAAGTGTCAGCATAAGGTATGGAAGTAGTTCTGTAACCCATATCCTGGGCAGTTTCTTTGTAAACTGCTGTAGTTGATACTCGAATCAACGTATCTTTATCGGCTTTAGGATCAGCATAATTTTCTGGTTTTTTGGCAGAGCCAACACCGATAAATCCTTCACCACAAATCCCCAGAAGTTTGACGTCTAATTTTGAAAGTGAATCATCGATAATACTGTAAAGATAAGATCCGGGAGAAAGCTGCTCTCTCATACCCTCAGCATTTTCAGCAAGAAAAGGGAGAGAACCGATCTCGAGCATAACATCATACTGACTGGGTATGAAAATAAGACCCATCTCAATTGTTCCCTTCTGAATCTCTTCAAAAACCTGAATATAATCCCCCAACTGATTCATGGGAAATACATCCATTTTGATCCTGCCATCAGTGGCCTTTTCCACTTTTTCAGCAATTCTGTTAAGTCCCAGTGTAGACCTGTATTCCAATGGCGAAATACCCGCAACTTTCATTACCAACGTATCTTTAGCACATACAGTGGTTCCATATAAACCGATAAACAGGCTGATAACCAAGAACCACACCATAAAAAATCTCATCTTTTTAAATTTCATTTTACACCTCTTTCTAATTATTTTTTCTTTAACTCTTCTTTACTCTTAAAATTATCAATTTTCTTATACTATCACCCCCTTTAAATCTAATCTCATTTTTGATGTTTTGTTAATATAATAATTCGGTGCGAAGAAAAATAGAATTAAAATTTAGATATATTAAAAAAATAAGTTATTTTTTAGACTTTACCCATTACCCTCTCTATCACATCTAATGCCTCTTCCAACTGTTCATCAGTTATCTCAAGTGATACCAGCATACGCAATAGATTTTTATTAATACCTGCTATAGGAACAAAGACTCCATTCTTTAGGCATTCCTGAACAATTTGAGCTGTTTCTTGGGGAGCGGGTTCCTTAGTCTTTTGGTCTTTCACCAATTCTATAGCCATCATTGCTCCTATTCCGTGGACATCTCCTACAATAGCATATTTATCTTTCATCATTAGAAATCGTTTTTTTAATTTTTCTCCAATCTTTATTGCCCTATCTAAAAGTTTTTCTTCTTCAATAATCTTTATCACTTCTAAAGCTGCCCGACAGGCAATCGGATTGCCTACATAAGTTCCACCAATTGTTCCCCCGGGAAGAGAATCGGTAAGCTCTTTTTTGGCAATGACGGCAGACAAGGGCAGACCAGCTGCTAGTGATTTAGCCAGACAAATGATATCCGGTTCTATATTCCAATTTTCTATGGCAAAAAACTTTCCGGTTCGGCCTATACCACTCTGAATCTCATCAGCTACAAATAATATTCCATATTTTTTAGTTAATTCTCTTAAGTATTCTAAAAATCCTTCCTGGGGAACTTTAAATCCACCTTCTCCCTGGATAGGCTCAATCACTATAGCAGCAACAGATTCAGGGTTTACAGTATTTACAAGTATTTTTTCGAAATCAGTAATTTTAATAGTAGGATGATAGGCAGTAGGGAAAGGAAGTCTATATATATCGGAAGCAAAAGGTCCAAATTTATATTTGTAAGGCATCGCTTTGTGAGTCATGGTCATGGTCAGTAAGGTGCGACCATGGAAAGCATTTTCAAAGACAATAATAGCCGGTCTTCCGGTGTGAGCCCGGGCTATTTTTACGGCATTTTCTACTGCTTCTGCTCCGGAGTTAAAAAAGGCGGCAGATTTGGGGGTTTCCCCTGGAGCTAATTTGACCAATTTTTCTGCTAGCGACACTAAAGATTCATAGGGAATGGCCGTAAAATCGGTATGTAGGTATTTTTCTGCCTGATCTTTAATTGCAGCTACTACTTTCTTGTGGGTATGCCCTACGGCCAGACATCCCCACCCCCCGGTCAGGTCAATAAATTGATTACCATCTACATCAGTCACCAGTGCGCCTTCACCATGGTCAATATAACAAGGGGAAAGAGAACCACCCATAGGTTTAGCTACATACTTCTCTCTTTTTTTGGCAATCTCTTCAGATTTTGGTCCCGGTAAATTAGTTTTAAGTGAAATAAATTTTGTCATGTAATTGTACCTCTTTTAATTTATTGTTATCCTTTTATGTTTTAAAATATTTTTTTCCGTATCATGGTTATATATTTCATGATGCAGAAATTTATTAACTACTTCATTATACAATATAAATTGCTAAAACCCTTCTTTTTTTTCATATTTTTTTAATTAGTGGTTACTTTAAGGTTGACTAGTAGCTGTAACAGTTTTAAAATATAGAGTAAATACTTTACTCAAAGGTATAATTATGAAAGAAGAAAAAAGAAAATATCATAGACCTACTACTATTTTACAGAGAAAATTAATGATTAAGGTATATCTTGAGACTCATAATATTACTCAATCCTGCCGTAAAGCCGGAGTAGCTATTAATACCTTCCGTAGATGGTATCCTCGTTACTTAGAAAGCGGGTTAG
>CAZMLS010000092.1:0-7087 GCA_964567215.1 uncultured Atribacterota bacterium
CCAGATGTCAAAAGAATTAGTTTTTTTCAATTTTTCAACACCTTAATATTAATACGACAAAAGGTTTAAAAAACCCTTCTTTTTCTGTGAAAATAATTTATTGAAATAAAAGCCCTTCAGCAAAATGCCAAAGGGCTTGGAATTGACAAGCTCCCCAGACAGGAAGACTTTCGCAACTTTTGTATGCTTGAGGAAACTGATAATGTGTATCACAAATTGGAGGAGGTCATTGGAGTCTGTTAAAGATTTAAAAAGGCAGAACCTCAATAAAGAAGTTCTGCCTATGTTATTGTCTGGCTCCCCGGGTAGGATTCGAACCTACAACCCTCCGGTTAACAGCCGGATGCTCCACCGTTGAGCTACCGAGGAATATCATGAGTAATTATACATAAAAACATTACTCGAGTCAATACGGTTATAGGTAGAAAAATAGATTTTTTTATTTTTCTTCGATTAATCCAGATAATCTTTTAGTTTTTTACTTCTACTGGGATGTCTTAATTTTCTTAAAGCCTTTGCTTCAATCTGCCTTATTCTTTCCCTGGTAACTCCAAATTCTCTACCTACTTCTTCCAAGGTATGAGGATGACCTTCGGAAATTCCAAATCTCATTTCCAAAACCCGTTTCTCCCTGTAAGTTAAAGTCTTTAACACATCATCCAATTGCTCCTTAAGCAATGTATAAGAAGCAATCTTGGGAGGTGCCGGAGAATCCTTATCTTCTATGAAATCTACTAAATGACTATCTTCTTCTTTACCTATGGGAGTTTCTAAAGAAACAGGTTCTTGTGCAGTTTTTAATATTTCTCTTACTTTTTCTTCAGAAATTTCCATTCTATCAGCAATTTCATTAATATTTGGCTCACGTCCCAATTCCTGTAATAAATGACGGGATACTCTAATTAATTTATTAATTGTTTCAACCATGTGAACCGGAACACGAATGGTTCTGGCTTGATCTGCTATAGCTCTTGTAATTGCCTGTCTTATCCACCATGTGGCATAAGTACTGAATTTATATCCCTTTTTATAATCAAATTTTTCAACAGCTCTAATTAAACCCATATTACCTTCCTGAATAAGGTCTAAAAACAACATTCCTCTACCAACATACCTCTTGGCAATACTAACTACCAATCTCAAATTAGCTTCAACTAATTTCTTTTTTGCCCGATGATTTCCTTTCAGCATTTTTTTAGCTAAGCTGACTTCTTCTTCAGCAACTAACAAATTAATCTGTCCGATTTCCTTCAGATACATCTTTACAGGATCATCTAATTCTATTTCTTTTGACAGGATAGCTTCTAAATCCAATTCCTTTTTAGTGATAGTAATTAACTTGTCTTTCTCTTCCGCTTTTTTATCTTTAACTAATGAATGACCCTCTTCTTCGGTTTCGACTAAATCAATTCCTGATTCGCTAAGAACATCATATAAATATTCTACTTTGCTAATATTAATAATATCATCTGCTAAATATTTTTCTATTTTTTTATAGGTTAAATAGCCTTGATTTTTTCCTTCTTTTATTAATTCTTCAACAACCTTGTTTTTCCCCATTAGCAGGCCTTTCCTTTCTAAAAAACTTTATTATTTAATAACCCCTGCGGGTTTGTTTATATCTAGTGTTTTAATTTTTGTAATATTTCCCTTAATTCTATTAAATCATCTTTTTCTATCTTTTTAGATTTTTTTATTTTCTCGTCAAGTAATTTTGCTTTTTTTTCAAGGTTTTTTTTCTCTTGCAAGTATTTAATATTTTTAATTGTATCGATATACCCTGATATCACTTTTTCATCAAAAGTTATCATTTCTTCCATTAAAATCCTTGAAATAAAATTTTCTGCTTGTTTATCATTTAAAGAATCGATTATTTTTTGAGAATCACATTTTCTGTTCTCTTCAATATATTTTTTTATAATGGATACAATTTGATAATGTAAAGGAACAGTAAAATCTTCCACTTCCAATTCTTCTAAAACTTTTTGAGCAATTTTTTCGTTTTCCAGCATACATCCGATTAATATTTTTTCAGACTTAATATTTCCGGGTTCAGAATCCGGATTAATAAAACTGGGGGTAAATTCTTTTACTCCTCTCTTGTATTTCCTAAAATCGATTCTAATTGAACTTTCCGGTAATTTTAATTTTTCAGATATTTTTTTAATTTGTATTGTCAGTTCATTATCTGTTTCAATCATACTCAAGGTAGGCAATATTTCTTTTACAATTTTTATTTTTCCTTCTATGCTTTGAAAACCATGTTTTAGATATAATAGTTTTAATTTATAATCAATTAAAGAAAGACTATTATCGATTAGAGATTGAAAAGCACCATTCCCCTTTTTTACTAAAAAATCAGCAGGATCATCTCCTGTCGGTAAACTAATTACTTTAACCTCTAATCCGGCTTTTATCATCAAATCCAGACTTCTTAGGGTAGCTAAGTTACCGGCTAAATCCGAATCATAGGCTATAAAAGCATTATCAGTCAAACGTTTTATCAATTCTATCTGTTTTACCGTCAAAGCGGTCCCCAGAGAAGCTGCAACTTCATTAAATCCATATTGTTGAGTAATTAGAACATCCGTATATCCTTCTACAATAATGATTCTTTTATTTCTTCTAATATTCTCTTTAGCAAAATTTATATTATATAAGTTGCTTCCTTTATTGTAAATTAAAGTTTCCGGAGAATTAATATATTTGGGTAACGAATCACCTAAAATTCTCCCTCCAAAACCAACAACCCTTCCATGAAAATTGAAAATTGGGAAAATAACTCTGTCTCTAAAACAGTCAATATATCTGCCTTCTAATTTACTCTTTTTTACTAGTCCGGCCTGTAATTGTTCTTCATAAGAATAATTACTTTTTTTTAAAAACTTTACCAATGCATCCCAACCGACGGGAGCATATCCTATTTTATACTTTTCGACACTGCTTTCTTTAATTCCTCTTTTTTTTAAATAATTTATTACTTTTTTTCCTCTGTCTGTCCTAAGCAAACATTCTTGGTAATATTTCACGGTTAATTCATTTATTTCATATAATTTTTCTTTCCTTTTATAAAGAAGGTTTTCTTTCCCATCATTGGTTGGAAGCGCAATCCCGGCTTTTTTAGCCAATATTTCAACTGCTTCTATGAAATTTACTTTTTCAAATTTTTTAATAAATGTAAATACGTTTCCTCCTTCACCACATCCAAAACAATGGAAAAGTTGTTTTTCCGGGCTTACCATAAAAGAAGGAGTCTTCTCTTCGTGAAAAGGACATAACCCTTTAAAACTCTTTCCGGCAGGTTTCAAAGGAACATATTCGGAAATTACATCTACAATATCACAATTATTCCTTATTTCTTCCAATAAATCAGATGAAAATCTCAATTATTATGCATCCTTACATTATTCAAAGTATTTTTTTAATATTTGAATTATTTTTTTAAATATCCTATTTACTCATATATATATATTCTACGTTAATAATATTTATCCTTTTTTTTAGAAAAAAAATTAAAAAAAAATACTAGTTAATTGAATTTTCTTTTATTAACTAGTATTAATTTTTTCTATTTCCGGAAAATATTTATAATAAATTTAACTGGATATCTTCTTCTTGAAAATCTTTATCCTTTTGTTTTACCTTTCCGTATTTGCCTCCTCCACCTGAGCTTAGCTCTAATAAGCCTTTTCTGGCTAAGATAATATTCCGGGCAATTTTGAATCCTACCACCCGGCTTATCTCCTGGTAGGTTGCTTGATGTAATATATTCATTTCAGTTCCAAAATAACCATAGAGTTTTTCTAATGTTTTTTTACCGATTCCCGGTACAAATTCCAGAGGCACCTGATGAAAATAATAAGGACGATGGGGAGGAGAAATCGATATTTGATTATCTCCTATCTCTACTATTCGATCAAAAACACCTTTTACTATCTTTTCGTTTCCACATTTTTCACATCTATATACCGGTGGATTACCGATGGCTGTATGATTACAAATTTCACAAAAAGTCCTGTGATACCTGCCTAATTTTGGATCAAGTCCATAATTTGCAATTATTCTTCTATTGTCTTTCCTCTGTAAGGCCAAAAGTACTTCTTTGAAATTAGGTTCTTTTAACTCTACGATATTATATTCTCGACCAATTTTTGGTAAAGAGTGAGCATCTGAATTTGTTAAAAAGGTATATTTTTTTAATTCCTTTAAATGATCGGCAATTTCCGTATCTGCGCTCAACCCTAACTCTATAGCTGGTATTTTTTTTAAAGTTGAAGCAGTAAACATTTCCCTTATTTTTCTTACACATTTTCCGTATACGCTTTTATGCGGTGTGAAGACATGCGCAGGAATTAATATTCCTCCAATTTGATTGATAATGTTAAATGCTTCCTGTGCACTTATCTTACAATTTTGACTGCTTAAACTTACATTGGTTACTAAAAAGGATAATTGTTTACTAAACTCCTTTATATCTTCAAAAAAGGGGAAAAAGGCTATTTGATGAGATAATCCGCCATCTTTTTCTTTTGTTTCAATTTCCGAACCCAATAAAACGATAACTTTATCTTGATATATCAATCCACCGTCTTTTAAGGTTTGCATCTCTCCATTCATAATTAATTGAGAAATATCTTCAATAACTCCCGGCGAAGCGCAATCAACGACACCCACTATATCAATTCCTTTTCTGTATTTACATTCCTTAGCAATATTCTCAAAAGTTAAATTTCGCGAGGCAGTGATTTTTACGGGAGCACCGTTATTACTTCTACCGATGTGAACGTGTAGATCCATATAATATGTATTCATTAATTAATTCTCCAAATAAATTAGTCGTTAGTGAATAGTTTGCTAAGCAAAATATAAAGCTAAAAACAAAAAATTATAATTTTTTCTGTCTCCTCTTTTCTTCATTCTGATTCCTGAATTTCCGCCTGCCCAGGAACGACATATGGTGGCGATTTTTTTATTTTTTGGTAAATAAAATACATGCGTGATTTAATATATTTTAATTTCGATATTCGTTCCCTTCTTTAATTTCCTATTCACTATATGCTATTACTATACGCCGCCGACACTTTACCCGCACCTTTTCTTAGACTATATCGATACCCTATACTACATACAGTTTTCCAAATTCCAATAGACAGGCGGGACCCTGACCTACATATAGGGGTATGTCATTCCGCATTTCTACCCGCATCCTATCTTGGACTCGATACTATATATTAGATACTAAGTATAGTATCCCAATTATTGTTTTTGCATCTTTGATAATATTTTTTTTAATCATCTCTAAAGCTTTATTAATTTTTATATGTTCTACTTGAATAAATTCATCTTCATCTTCATTCTTATTTCCCTTTATTAAATCTTCTGCAATAAAAAGAGTTAATTTTTCGTTACAAAAGCCCGGTGTAGAAAAAAAAGTAATTATTTTCTTTAGCTTTAGGGAATAATATCCTGTTTCTTCCTCTAATTCCCTCCTGGCACAATCGATTAATTTTTCGTTTTTTTCTAATGTTCCTGCAGGTAATTCCCAAAGAACCTCTTCAGTTGCTTTCCTGAATTGTTTGATCATGATAATTTCTTTTTCTTTGTTGATTGCTAAAATAACGACTGCTCCGGGATGTTCAATTATTTCACGGGTAGAGATTCTTCCATCCGGAAGTTTTACTGTATCCTTTCGAAGGCTGATGATGCGTCCCTGAAAGATATTTGAAGAAGATAAAGTTTTTTCCTCAAAATCACTAATTTCTTTACTCATTTATATTTCTCCGGATACTACCGTATTAATAATGGATAAAAGAAATTCTGTTGATCGAATCAAATTTTTAATTGATATATACTCATCAACAGTATGAACTTTTTTCATGCCTATTCCCAGATTAACCGAAGAGAAACCCTTTTTATTTAATACATTCACATCGCTTCCCCCTCCGGATGTACCTAAAATGGCAGGTAATTCAATATTTTTTGCAGCTTTTTGTGCTGTTTTGATAATTTTACTTTGCGGAGAAAAATAATAACCATAGTATTCACGACTAATTTTCATACTAACTCGGGCTTTAAATTCTTTTGCAGTATTTTCGCATATCTTTTTTAATTGTTCCGTTTGATATTCTAATTTTTTCTCATCCAGGCTTCTAATCTCCCCTTTAAGTATCACTTCGTCCGGAACAATGTTGGTTGCCTTACCTCCGGAAATTATTCCGATATTTGCCGTAGTTTCTTTATCTATTCTTCCCAATTGCATGCGGGAAAGAGCAACTCCTGCTGTTTGGATAGCATTAATTCCTTTTTCAGGATTTGCTCCTGAATGAGCTGCTTTTCCGTGGAAAGTAATTTTTACAGAATTATGGAAGGGAGCTGCTATAATAATTTCTCCCGCGTCTCCATCAGAATCCAAAATAAAGGCCATCTCTGCTTTTAATTGGGACATATCTAAATTCTTTGCTCCCAACAGACCAATTTCTTCACAAATGGAAAACACTATTTCAATATCCCCGCAGGGAAGTTTTTTTTCTCTGATAAGTTGAAGAGTTTCCAATATAATGGCTACTCCCGCCTTATCATCTCCTCCTAAAATTGTGTCCCCTGCACTAAATATTTTTCCATTTTCACAAACAGGCTGAATATTTTTTCCTGGAGATACAGTGTCCATATGGGCAGCAAACATAATGGTTGGAGTATTTTTTATATTTCCTTTTAATCGTATTATTATGTTCCCTGAATTAGAATTTGCATACTTTCCTGCTTGATCAACAATTGCTTCCAATCCCATTTCTTTTATTTTTTTTATTAAATAATCTGTAACTTCTTTTTCCTCTTTCGAGACGCTGTCAATTTTAACCAATTCCATAAAGTTTTTGATTAATCTTTTTTCATTAACCATAAATAATGCCCCCTTTCCATTTAGTAAATTTATATCATATTTCCGGATTTTCATATTTTTAAGAATTAATCTAACTATTTGATTAATTCTTAAAAGACAAAAATGAAATACAATTCATATTATATAACAAAAATAAAAAAATAAAAGCAAAGAATATAAACAATTTATATATTAGAATTATGTTAAGTT
>CAZMLS010000093.1:0-7020 GCA_964567215.1 uncultured Atribacterota bacterium
TAAACTTAGCCTGGGGTTAAGCAAGCAATAATTAAGGGGAGTCTATTTCTTTCTTCATTACTCATCCCTGTACCCGCATTTCCCGCCCGCACTATAACTATCCGCTATTTCTATACGCTGATTTTGTATTTTCTCTTTCCCTAACTCGATACTCGATACTATATACTCAATACTGTTTTTTCCTCGATACTGTTTGATTTATTGGTAAATTAACTAAAAAACTGATAAAATAAAAATAAATGGATAATATATCTATCTCCACAAAGCAAAGCAATAGGAGACAAAGATTATGTTTCGAGATAATTTATCAAAAAGAATAGAAACAAATCCCCTCACTCTCCGGAAGGAATTATAATGCAGGATGAAAATCTAATAAAAATAAAAAAAGTGATAAAAAATATTTTCCCTGAATGCCGGATAATATTATTTGGTTCAAAAGCATGTGGAGATGCTGATGAACTGAGTGATTATGATATCCTGATTATAGTTAAACAAGATTTGTCCATAAAAGAAAAGCGATATTATACAGGTTTTATTCAAAAAAAATTGGCAAGCATCCCTCTGGATGTAATTGTCAAAACAGAAAGGGATATCCCGAAACATTTAAAGAGAATTGAAAGCGTAGTAAAGGAAGCAATAGAAATGGGGGTAGCTATATGATTGATAAAGAAACATCAGAATGGCTTATTAAAGCAAGTAGTGATTTGAAAATTGTTGAACATGAATTAAATCTACCAGAAGAAGAAATTGTAAAAGATGCAGTATGTTTTCATTGTCAACAGGCGGTAGAGAAGTATCTAAAAGCTTTTTTGATATACCATAAAGTAAAACCAAAAAGAACACATGATATTGGTTATTTATTAGATCAATGCGCGAATATTGATGAAGATTTTTCCGGAATTGAAGTAAAAGAGCTATCCATTTTTGGAGTGGATATCCGTTATCCTGATGATTTTTATATTCCAACCATAGAAGAGGTAAAATTTTATTATAACTTAGCCAAGCAAATTAAAATTTCAGTAAATTCTAAATTAGAAACAAAAGACTACTAAAGTTTTAATTTAATTATGTGTTTATTCTTTGCATCTTTTGCTCTCCTTTCTATGAAGATAAATATTCAATAGATTTTCAAATTTATATTTCATTTTCTTTTTGGGAAATGAACTTTTACCGGGGCTATGACCCCTTCGCGAAGGTGGTGCCAATAAAAATAGGTGTCTGTCCCTATTTCCCTCTATTTTGACTGGTAGACCGGCTGACCGGAAGACTGTTTTTGCATTTTGCACCTTGCAACTTCTTCCCTTGACATTCCCCACCCTCATATAATATAATCTACTTAAGTTCACATCCTGAACATTAATCGGAAAACTGATTTTGTATTTATTCTCGATTGGCAGATTGACCGACCGGGTGACCGGCAGACTGTATTTACATTTCTTCTTGTTTTTCTTTGACCGTCAGACTGGCCGATTGGCTGACCGGTAGATTGAATAATCTTGCAACTTGCAACCTGCAACTTGTCTTTTTATCTCGCATCTTTTTAAACTATAAACCGACAACCAAAAACCGAAAACAATCTTTTTATCTTGCACCCATAGGAGGTATCTAAAAAATATGAAAATTAAAGTGATAATTCACCAAGCCGAAGAAGGTGGTTACTGGGCAGAAGTACCGGCAATTCCAGGTTGTTTAACAGAAGGGGATAGCTGGGAAGAACTTATTAAAAATATATATGAAGCAGTTGAAGCCTGCTTAAGTGTTGATATAGAAAAAATTAAAATAAATCCCTCTGATAAAATATTGGATATTGCAATATGAAGGAAATTTCTGGCAAAGAATTATGTAAAATTCTAAAACAGAATGGTTGGGAACTTAAAACAATAAAAGGTAGTCATCATGTTTATATGAAAGAGGGAAGAAAAGAGCGAATAAGTATTCCTGTACATAGCAACAAAAGCCTTAAAAAAGGCTTACTAAAAGCTGTTATAAAATTAGCAGGTATTAAGCTAACCGATAAACAAGTAGACTAGCTAGCTGATAAACGATAACTATCTAACCGACAACTTGCATCTTGTATCTTTCTTTATATTTTATATTTTGTTTTTTTATTAACTGAAAACCGATAACCGAAAACTGAAAACCATCTTTTTATCTTGAAACCTGTTCTGTTATAATATAAAAAATAATAAACAAGGCTAAAAGCTAATGGACTTAAAGAAAATAATTTCCCAAGACGAATCGGAAACTGTTGAATTTAAGAAATCACTAAGTGAAGGGAAAGAAATAATTAAAACCATTTCTGCTTTTGCCAATACAAAAGGTGGCAGAATTTTTGTCGGTGTTTCTAATCAACACTCCTAATGTCCAAGGATGAATACGAAAGATTAATTTTAGAAAAACACAAAGATAAACTATATTTTGATTCTCAAATCTGCAAAGAAGCCACCTTAGCTGATATTGATAAAGAAAAAATTAAATGGTTCCTAAAAAGTGCAAAAGCAGAAAGGAATTTAAATATTGACTATTCTACTTCTTCCATAGAAGCATTAAAAAGATTAAATTTACTCATCGATAATAAACCTACAAATGCTGCAATTCTGATGTTTGGTAAAAATCCGCAAAGATTTTTTATTCAATCTGAAATAAGATGTGCCCGCTTTAAAGGAATAAAAGCAGTAAAACCATTAACCCCCTTCTTTAGCTAATCTTTTATTTTTGATAAAATATATCGAAAGGTGGGAATCCGGAACGAATGACATTATAAAATGGTGTAGAGAAGAGGGCTTGCCCGAACCTATATTTAAAGAAGTTACCGGCGGCTTTGCGGTAGTTTTAAGGAAATTTCAGATACCTGAAAATCTTGAATCATTAGAATTAAACGAACGGCAAAAAAAAGCGATAGAATATCTTAAAATTCACAAAAATATTACAAGAAAAATATATATGGAGATTAATAATATATCTCCTAGACAAGCAAATAAAGATTTAAACGATTTACTTGAGAAAAAACTAATCAGAAAACAGGGAAGAGGAAGAGCTATATCTTATGTTTTGAAATAAATGCACGATAAATGCACGATAAATGCACGATTTTTATTCCCCAGGTCAGGGGGAAGGGTAAAAAACATTTACTATATGTTGGTATGATTGGGACGAATCTGGGACGAATGACATTATAAAATGGTGCAGAAAAGAGGGCTTACCCGAACCTATATTTAAAGAAGTTACCGGTGGTTTTGCTGTAGTTTTAAGGAAATTTCAGATACCTGAAAATCTTGAGTCGTTAGAATTAAACGAACGGCAAAAGAAAGCAATAGAATATATAAGCCAGAAGAACAAAATTACAAACAATGAATATAGAAAACTTTTCCCTGGGATTACTGACAGGACTGTCTTAAATGATTTAAGAGATATGGTAAAGAAAGGGATTTTGGTAAAAGTAGGAAAAACAAAAAACACTTTTTATCAATTCCGAAATAATTCCGAAATAAAACAGTAAAGCAGGTGAGATTCTCCGCATCGTAAGGAGATTATTATTAGAAAGGATGAGACAAAAGGTACCTATTATGAATTCATATAATATGCCAACTTTATCTACTTTGGCAAGCAATATTTAGAAGGTTTAGATTTAAATAAGAGGCAAATTGTAGCTATGGAATCCATTAAAAAAATTGGAAAAATTACAAATAAAGGTTACAGAGAAATGTTTCCAGAAATATCCGATGAAACAGCAAGGCTTGATTTAAGTACCATGGTTAGAAAAAAGTTATTGAATAAAAGAGGTGAATATCCCAGATTTATCCCAGATTATTATAAATATTCCTCTTTATGATAGGACCATAAATATTAATTGTTTTTGATCAAACGATTGTTTTTTAATTTTATTTTTATCTTGACTGGCCGACTGGCAGACCGGTAAACCGGAAGACTGAATTGACTGGCCGATTGGTCGATTGAATTTGATATATCTCTTGACTTTATACTTCAATTGCAGTATAATTAATTTGAGGTGATAATATGAGAAGACAGACAAGTATAAGAGTAGAAGATAGGTTCTATAAAGAATCAGAGAAAGTATTCGATGCATTAGGATTGAGCTTTGGAGACGCAGTGAACTTGTTTCTTGCAAAGGTAGCATTAGAGAAGAGGATACCATTTGAGGTAGGAATTCCTTCAGATAAACTCATAGAGAGAATTCATAATATTGAGAATAATGAAGACGTAGAAATTTACAATACAGCAGAGGAACTCTTTAAAAAACTGGGGATTTGACATTGTTAAAGATAAAAGTTGAGAAAAGGTTCAAGAAAGATGTTGAAAGGGATAGGAGAAGCGGTAAACACTCGCAATTAGATTTTGAAATATTAAAGCATATCATTACTACATTACAAGAAGAGAAACCAGTTGATCCTATTTATAAAAAGCATCCTCTACTTGGAACATCGAAAGGATATGAGGCAATACATATCAAAAGCGATTGGATTCTGATATTTAAAGTTGAAAAGCCTCTCCTAATACTTGCCATGATTGGTTCTCATCCTCAGGTGTACAAAAAACTGAAGTGATTGAATTTGTTATATTAGATAAAGCTCAAAAGGCTTATATTATAAGGGTTTTTCAACAATTCAATAATTAACTGATTATTAGATTAGTGAAACAGAAAACTGTCCCCTGTTCCACGAAAGAATAAGCTTAGGGAAAAGATAATTAAACTAAAAGTTTCTGTTTTACCCGACTCTGTAGTGTAGTAAATGTTTTAAGGAGAATGAAAAACCATGAATAATCAACTTCGAGAAGAAAGGAAGACGGCTACAATAGATCTAACACAACTTGTTACAAAAGGTTTATTGATTAGAGTCGGAGAAGGGAAGCGAGGGATACATTATATTCTGCCAAATTACGCAAAAAATACGCAAAAAATTACGCAAAACGGAGATGGGTCTTTTTGACAGGATACATTTCATTAATTCCTGAGTCGGGGAATATCAATTTGGAGAAATTAGGATTAAATGAAAGGCAAAGAAAATTAAAACATACTAAAAATTATTCTATTTGGTTCCTTAACAGAAAGAAGAGCTGTACCCGGAAGTGATGCAGATATTATAATCATACTCCAAAAAGATGATAAAACTTTTAGAGATAGAATTCCAGAATGGTCTGAAAAAATAAAATAAATTTCCTAGTAGAAACTTTCCCCTATACTGAGAAAGAAATTAACAACCCAATTGTTCAAGCAGCAGTTAAGGGGGGTATTGTCTTGTTTGAGCGGTAAACTTCCTTTTCTACTTGCCCTGTGAAGCCTTGCTTTGCCGGGGTCATTGTGAGGAGACTCCCTTTTTGTCATTGCGAGAGTGGCACTCAATATTACTTGAGTGCCACTCGAAGCAATCTCAACTCGCACCTTGCACCTTGTATCTTGTTTTATTTGACATCACAATTCTTTTACAGTATAATTTTCTTAAGTTCACATCCTGAACATTAACCAGCAGACCTGCAAACTAAATTAATTTATCGGAGGTCAAATAAATGTCTACCCAACAAACGATAAGTTATAGAATCTTACTTAAGAAAGAACCAGAAGGGGGTTACACAGTAACTGTTCCTTCTCTTGCTGGATGCGTTACCTACGGTAAAACAATAGAAGAAGCAATGGAAATGGCGAAAGAGGCTATTGAATTATACTTAGAAAGTTTAAGGTCACACAACGAAGAGATACCCACTGATGAAGACACTTTAGAATATACCTTAACGGTGGGGATTCATGAATAAACTTCCATCTCTAACTTTTCAAAAAGTTATAAGAATACTGGAAGGAAAAGGATTTGTGCTGGATAGAACCAAGGGAAGCCATCGAATATATTATCATTTGGAAAGTAAAAGAAGAGTTATTATCCCTTACCATGTCTCGCTTAAATAAGGAAAATAAGAGGTGAGCAATATGAATATCGTTGAAATAAAGAAAATCTTGGAGAAAAATAATAACGACCTTAGACAGACTTTTCGTGTTACAGAAATAGGAATATTTGGTTCTTTTGTTAAAGAAAAAGAAAAAATCGATGATGATAGTGATATAGATGTCCTGGTTACCTTTGAAAAAGGTTATAAAGACTTCTTTAATTATATGAGATTGAAATATTACATGGAAAATCTCCTAGGTCGAGAAGTTGATTTAGTGATTAAAGAAGCTGTAAAACCGAGATTAAAAGAAAGGATCTTCAGAGAGGTAGAATATGTCTAAGGAGAAAAGAGACTATATTCTTCAAATCTCTCCATTTAAAGAACATATAATGAAAGTTTTAAAATCTCAACAATATTGATAATATTACATTTATCTTTTTTGCTATTGCAAGAGAGTGAAACGACCGAAACAATCTCTACTCGCAATTTGCACCTTGCAACTCGCATTTTATTTCTTGTTTTTCTTTAATCGGCCGACCGGCTGCCTGGTAGACCGGCAGACTAATCTTGTATTTATTCTTGACCGGTAGATTGGCCGACCGGAAAATTGGGTAATTGAATTTGATTGGTAGATTGGCTGACCGGTAGACTGGAAGACTGACTAATCTTACACCCTGCATCTTGCACCCATAGGAGGTATTTAATAAATATGAAAATTAAAGTGATAATTCACCAAGCCGAAGAAGGTGGTTACTGGGCAGAAGTACCGGCAATTCCAGGTTGTTTAACAGAAGGGGATAGCTGGGAAGAACTTATTAAAAATATATATGAAGCAGTTGAAGCCTGCTTAAGTGTTGATATAGAAAAAATTAAAATAAATCCCTCTGATAAAATATTGGATATTGCAATATGAAGGAAATTTCTGGCAAAGAATTATGTAAAATTCTAAAACAGAATGGTTGGGAACTTAAAACAATAAAAGGTAGTCATCATGTTTATATGAAAGAGGGAAGAAAAGAGCGAATAAGTATTCCTGTACATAGCAACAAAAGCCTTAAAAAAGGCTTACTAAAAGCTGTTATAAAATTAGCAGGTATTAAGCTAACCGATAAACAAGTAGAC
>CAZMLS010000094.1:0-6927 GCA_964567215.1 uncultured Atribacterota bacterium
TTAATATTAAATTGTCCCTGGTCACTCGATGGAATGAATTCTGTCCCTACAAAAGGTATTAACATGATGGACCCGGCAAAAATAATCACTGCAAGGATAAATACAATGCCGCGATGTCTTAGAGACCAACTTATTAAACTACCATATTCTTCTCTTACAAAATTAAATATTTTTCCACCTTTTCTCAGAGGATTTTGAGATAAATTTTCTGTAGAAACAGAAGAACTATTTTCCCTCACTTTAAGGTGTAATATTTTTGAAGAAAGCATGGGAACAAGTGTTAAAGCAACCAACAGAGAGGTTAAAAGAGAAAAAGTAATGGTATATCCCATGGGACTGAATAATTCACTGGCGATTCCCTTAACATACAGGATAGGTAAAAATACAGCAATAGTGGTAAAAGTGGAAGCAGAAATCGCCGTACCTACTTCACTAGCACCCAGGCAAGCAGATTTTTTGATATCGGTCCCTAATTCTCTATATCTGAAAATATTTTCTAAAACGACAATGGAATTATCTACCATCATACCAATTCCCAAGGCTAAACCGCCCAGGGTCATCATATTTAAGGTTAAATTGGAAAAATAAAGCAGGGTAAAAGTGAAAATCAAAGAGATAGGTATGGAAAAACCAATAATTAATGTACTGCTAATATTACCCAGAAAAAAAAGTAGAACAAGTATCGCTAAAACCGACCCATATAAGGCCACCCACCCTACTTGTGATATGGTCTTTTTAATGAAATCGGAAGGATCAAAAACCGGAGTGATAGATATATCTTCAGGCAGCAATTTTTGAATAGTCTCAAGTTCTTTGAATGCCCGATTGACCACAGTGACCGTATTTTTACCCGATTCTTTTTGTAAACTCAACATGATACCGGATTTTCCGTTTACAAAAGTAATTGAATTTCTTTCTTTAAATGTATCTTCAACATTAGCAATATCACCTAAGTAGATTTTCTTTCCTCGAATATTAGAAATTAATATTCCTTCGATATCTTGAATGCTTTTAAATCTTCCTAAAGTCCTGATAAGAAAATTAATGGTGCCTTCCCTTAATGTTCCTGCCGGTAAATTGACATTTTCTCCGGCCAAAGCAGCAGTCACCTGGTTAAAACTTAACTGGTTGGTTCGGAGTTTTTCATTATCAATCGAAACCAGTATTTCTCTATCCAAACCACCGTTAATTGACGCACTGGCAACTTCTTCCAACCTTTCCAATCGTGGTTTTATGATATCTTCCGCATATTCCTGTAATTTTTGTAAATCTTTCTCCTCTGAATACATTCCCAAAACCAAAATCGGCATCAGTGAGGGATCAAATTTAATAACAATCGGATCGCTTGCATCGTCAGGAAGAAAGCCTTTGATCTGGTCAATCTTTTCCCGAATATTCAAAGCACTGGCATCCATGTCTGTGCCCCAGTTAAATTCCATTAAAACAACAGAACTTCCCTCCCTGGAAAAAGAATTAATGTTTTTCACGCCCTGAATAGTACCTACTGCTTCTTCCAGAGGAATTGTAATCATATTTTCTATTTCCTGGGGAGCTACTCCTGAATAGGAAACGATAATAGCTGACATGGGAAAGGATAAGTCTGGTAATAAATCCAATCCTAAATTTTGGAAAGATATAAGGCCAATTAGAATTAATCCGATAAAAAGCATTAAAATGGTAATAGGTCGGTTAACTGAAAAATTAGGTAAATTCAATTCTATTTCTCCTTTTCCAGTACGATTACTTTTACTCCGTCTTCTAACTCTTGGTTACCTAGTATTACAATCTCTTCTTTTTCTGAAAGTCCCTCTAATATCTCCACCCGTTCATCCTGAATAATACCCAAAACGACTTCCTTTTGTCGAGCTATCTCCTCTTCAATGACATAAACATATATCCCATCCTTTTTCCTTGTCAGAGCATTGGAGGGAATGATGAGTGCATCCTGGTTAGTCTCTACAAGAATATCTCCCCGGGCAAAAACACCAATAGGAATATCAATTTCCGGTTGAAGGATTTCAATTTTTACCTCCAGCGTCTTACTCATTTGATCGACCGCCACACCTTTGGAAACAATTTCTCCCCGGAATTTCTCTTCCGGAAAGGCATCAATTTCAAGGCTTACTTTCTGACCTTCTTTTATTTTAGAAATATCTTTTTCTGAAATTCCTACTTTAACAAATATCCTGCTTATATCTATGATGGACAATAAAGGCATGGAAGGAGCGATCATCTCACCGGAACTAACGGTAATAGAAGTCACTTTACCGCTGATAGGAGCAGTAATCCGCGTATTTTTCAATTGGTATTTGGCCATATCCAAAGCTGCTTTGGTTTGCCTTACCTGAGCTTCAATTGATTTTATATCTTCTTTCGTTGCGCCCTCTATAACCATTTTATAACTTTCCTGAGCTGACTTATGCTGCACATCTGCCATTTCATATTGATTTTTTGCCTGTTCATATTGTTGTTCGGATATTGCCTTTTCGGAAAAAAGTTTTTCCATTCTCAGATAATTTTCCTCTACGCTATCCCGATTCATTTTGGCTTGAAGTACGGCTGATTCTGCCTGCTTGATTTCTTGAGGCCGTGCCCCGGATTTGATTTTATCAGAAGAGGCTTGGATAGCATCCAGTGTTGCCTGTGCTTGCGCCACTTGAATTTCAATTTGTTCATCACCCAGGACAATGAGTACATCTCCCTTGCTAACCTCTTCACCATCTTTTACTTTAACTTCTTTGGCTTGTCCCATGATTTCAGAAGTTACTCTTACTGTTTCATTCGCTTCTACCACTCCTGTAACCTTTAAAAAAGAATTAACTTCCCCTTTTTCTACCAAAGCAGTTCTTACGGGAACAATAATTTCCTCTTTTATTTGCGACTTCTGTATTTCTTCCTGCTGTTTTTCATTGAATCTATTAACAATTCGAAATGCCAATAAACTAATAATTACGATGAGCAAAAAAATAACAAAAACCGTTCTTTTCCTAATTTTCATAAAATATTTCCTTTCTGTTCTAATCTGTTCTAATAAATTAACCCTTTTTCTTTTAAAGAATATAATGTTTATCACCCAAAAAGTAAACAAAATATAATCATTTAATAATCTTTGTACCTGAATAGTAGAAATAAACAAGCATAAAAGGGCTATTTTTATACATTTATCAATTTTTTAATTACATTGTTCCCATTGCTTTAATTAGAGCAGCACGATTGATATTATAATTATAAAGAGCATTTAGATAATTTGTCTCAGATTCAATGAGGGTACTTTGAGCATCAATCACTTCGGTATTTGTTGCAATTCCTTCATTATATTTTACCTGGGCAATGCGAAAACTTTCCTGAGAATTTTTTATTCCTTCCTCAACTACCTCAATTAATTTTTCCGCTTCCTTCATCTTCAAATAAGCAGAACGCACTTCAAACTCGATTAATTGTCGTACTTGCTTTTCACTTTGCTCAACCTGAGCAAGATTTATTTCCGCCTGTTCGATTTTGGCTTTGTTAACACCACCATCCAAGAGAGAATATTCTGCTACGATTGTAGCCTGCCAGCCGGTGATTCCCGACTCAGCATTTAATATTACCTGCGGCTTTCTATTGCTTTTGGTTACGTCAACCATTTCTCCCATAATCCTTCTTTGCTGGATGATATTCATGATTTCAAGTCGATTCTCTCCAGCCTGAATTAAAGCCTGTTCCAGATTAATTTCACAGGGTTCATAGGATAAATGATTCTCCAATACCAATTCAGTATTTAAATCAATCCCCATGATAGAATTAAGATTATACATCGTCAGTTCATAACCATTTTCTGCCTTGATTAAATTATGCTCGAGATTGGATAACTGTGACTTAATGCGATTCAGATCTATCGGGGCAATCATCCCTTCTTTTAGCAATGCTTCTGATGATTCCAGGTGAACTTGCATCTGCTTGACTGCCTGAGCACTTACTTTTTTCATCCCTTCAGCTTGTAAGATTTGGCAGTAGGCCTCAGTAATTTTATAAATAATTTCCTGTTTTTCTTTCTCCAGATCATTCAATGAAATTTGCTTATTGGCTTCTGCCTGATTAATTAGTGATGTTATTTTACCTCCGCTATAAAGAATTTTTGTTGTACTTATAGAGATAATCGGAACACCTTGACCCATAGAAAAAAGATCACTGTAATCACCTGCCTCCATATCTTCCTCATCAAGAGTCTCACTCATCTGAAGGTAGCCCCCTCGAAATTTCATATTCAATTTTTTTGCTCCCTCAGCTTCTTTGACTTGAGCCCGGCTTATATCTACCGTTGATTCAGTTATTTTATAGCCAATATTATTTTCCAGAGCAATTTGAATGCTCTTTTCCAGGTTTAATTTCATTGGAGAGGAGGCTGCAAAGACAAATACTTGACTTGCCAATAAAATAATTAATCCCAGGATAAGCATAAAAAATATTTTCCCCGAAAAATGAACTTTTATTAATCTCATTTTCACCACTCCTTATTCATTTTTTTCATTAAATACCATAATCCGTACATTTTTTATATCTTTTAAATTTCCTTATTAATCCATTTTCCCCGGATAAAAACGTCATGTTTAATGCTATGGTATTTTATTAAAAAAGTCAACACCTCAATTTCATCAATCAGTATCAAATTAAGAAAAAACTATTCTTTTTTTTCTTAAAATACCCCGTTAAGGTTTACAGTGACGTTTTACCCTATCGCATATTAAATATTGTGTTTTGCATGAAAACAAAAAAGTATAAAATCTCAAAAAAATAGAGAAATTATACATAAATGATTTATTGCTTAATTCCCGTCTAAAGAGTTTAAAAGATGTTTGGAGAACATATGAAAAAGCATATCTTTTACTGAATTAGCGGTTATTATAGAACAGAAATATTTTCTATATGTAAATCTTTAAAAAAAACAAAAAAAATCCCTCTTAATTTATCGCAAGTTCATAAAATTCATAAATTTTATTGCAAAGCACGGCAATATACCCATTCTAATCGGCTACTGATCTGCAATTAAATGATTATTTTTTGTTTTTAGATTTTTTTAATTAGTTTATACTTACTGAGCTTTGTATTTAAAAGATATATCTAATTTTGTTCTATAAACCAGTCTACCATCTTTTTCCATTTTGATATCTAATTTATTGACTTCGGCTATTCTGATTTCCTGCACCGATTTGGCAGTTGTTTCCAAAGCAACTCTTGCTGCATCTTCCCATGATTTTTCACTGGTTCCCACAATTTCTATAATCTTGTATATACTTCCCATCTCGCACCTCCTTTTCAAATTTTATATTATCGAATATTTAATAACAATTATTCTTAATTTTATTTACTCATATAAATTTTATTTTAAGGAAATTATGCGCTTTATATATAATAAATTCGTCATGAGTTTAAAAAATCCTTTTTTTTTATTAAAAAAGTCTTAGAAATAATATTTTAAAGGTTAAATTTTTAATCAAGATATGAATCTTTTTTATCTAAAACTGAAAACTGATAAAATTTCCATCAATAATATACTCTTTTATAGTCTATGCATGGTTAGTTTTTTTTATACCACTTTATCTTCCCGAATTTAATGGTCACTCTACCATGAGAGGCATTTTTCGCCATATTATTCAACCATTCTTGCATGGATTCAGAAAGATAGGTAATAACAGTAATATTTTCATCATACTTTATATTGGCGATACGACCTTCCCTGCTCTCAATGGCTTGAATAATCGGTCCCAGTTCATCATAATTTATTCCATGGAGAATAAATTCCCTTAATGCAAATTTCTCCACTCTGCCGGCAGATTGTAATCCCTGCAGAGCGGATTCCCTATAAGCCCGAATTAATCCGCCGATACCCAGCTTGATACCTCCAAAATAACGGGTTACGGTCACCATTACGTTAGTTAATCCTTCATGCTCGATAGCCTGCAAAATAGGTGGTCCGGCGGAATTAGCCGGTTCACCGGCATCGGAATATTGCTTTGTTTGCTGCTCATTAATACCAATTTTATAAGCCCAGCAATGATGACTGGCATCCGGAAATTGTTTTTTCAATTCTTTCAAGAATTCTTTGATTTCTTCTTCTTTTCCCATTTCTTTCACAGAGGAATAGAAACGGCTTTTTTTAACCGTATTCTTTACCTGAACATCATGGCTAACTGTCATAAAACTATTTTTATTTGTCATGCTTTTATCTTTCTATTTGATATAAATCATTTTTTCTTATCTAAAAGAAGTTATTTAATGCTGTATTATATTCACATGGTATTTTATATTTTTTTATAAAATCCAATCAACTTGTCTCCATCTTTCCGACTTTGCATGGATATTCTAAGATTATTCCTATTTCCATTATATATATAATCAATAAAAATGCGGTAATTTTGAGGTAAAAGAAAGCTTAAAAAGGAATTTTTCCCTGTAGGAAAATCTATTTTTTTCACATCTGACCAGGGAATACAAAAATTTAATAATTTATCCCGGCGTAGAGGTTCTCCCGGTTTTAACAGAGAAAGCAATGGACTTTTCCTGGGAAAAGCCTGAAAGTAAAAAACACTCTTAGTATAAAATAATATTCCTAAAATCGAACCGGAAAAATCCTGAAAACCATCAATAAGTTCTGCAAGCATTCTTCCTCTAATTTTTTCCCCTATATCCTCTTCTTTTTTCTTCCAATACTGTTCAACATCATTGCTGTGCAATCTTTCCAAATCAACCTCCCTTAATAATGGATTTTATATATATTATAAGTTTTTTAGTACAAGTAAATCAATTTTTCTTAGATAAAAAAGAGAATTATCGTTTCTACAAATTAAAATTTATAAAATTATTCGATGATTAAAAAATAAAGATTAGCTCTCTAACTTTTCTTCTTTTCAAAGAGAGCATAGGTAGAATTCTGGTAATCATTTTTAA
>CAZMLS010000095.1:0-6903 GCA_964567215.1 uncultured Atribacterota bacterium
TTCTTCTGTTGATGTTTCCACTTTTTCATGAGATACTTCTTCTGTTTCTTTCTGGAAAACTTCCAAAACTGCTTTTTGAATCATATCTCTAACTTCTGTGTTAATTGGATGTGCAATATCCTTATGGTCTCCATTCGGGAGTCTCTTGCTAGGCATTGCTACAAACATACCTTTATTACCGTCAATAACCCGTAAATCGTGGACAACAAAAGAATCATCAAAAGTAATGGATACATAAGCTCTTAATTTTCCTTCAGTTTCTATTCTTCTAAGTCTAACATCTGTGATATTCACTTAATACACCGCCTTTTTTATTTTTGTTTTTTATACAATATTTTGCTTTCTACTTATAATTAGTGTTATATTTATACTCCGGTAAATTATTCTACCAAAATTTTATCAATAATGCACTTTAAATTTTGTCAATAACCTCCTAATTATTTGATTTAATCATTTTACTCCAATTACTCCAATCTTCACATTTTTGTTTCTACCTCCCTACTCGGTAGATTTCAAAAAATAAAATAAAAAAATAAACACAGTATAAATAAATACTGTGTTCCGGAATAAATTATTTAAATATTAATATATTTTTTTTATAAAAAAAAGATTTTCTTTTTGTATTACCAGTAATGTTAATAATTGTCACTATTATTTTTCCCGTTTATTTATGTAGTTTGCTACAGAATTATAACATGATAGATTTTTCTTGTCAAAAAAGAATGATAAAACAATTAGCCGATTGACCAATTCTCCAATTTACCAATTTAAGATAAAAGACCGGATAATTTAGTTAAACAATTGTCCAATTATCCAATTAACCAATTAAGATTAAGAAAAAAATAAAGAATAAGATTAATTTGGCAATTTATCAATTAGCCGATTAAGACAAAAGACTGGATAATTTAGTTTGCCAGTTAAATTAGCCATTAGCATTAAATACAAGTTTTCAGTTTACAGTTATCAGTTAATATAAAAAACTAAAAATACAAAGGATAAATGCATAAAAATTGAAAAACACCAACCCCGTAGGACAAGCATCTTGCTCGTCTATGAAAGTTTCTCTCCCATTTCATTGCTTAATTTTGCGAATTCTTCCAATGTAAGAGTTTCACCTCTCAGGCTTTTATCAATTCCGGTTTTTTCTAATATATTTTCTATTTCTACTTTATCAATTTTTCCCTGGAAATAGTTTGCAAGAGAATTGATGATTCTTTTCCTTCTTTGTTGAAAGGAAGCCCGGACAATTTCAAAAAATACTTTTTCATCGTCTACCTTTATCCGGGGTTTTTCCATGATATCCAATCTAATGATCATGGAATTCACTTTCGGTTTAGGATAGAAGACGGTTGCCGGAACAATATGCACTTTGCTTGGCATAGAATAATACTGTGTAGCAATAGATAAAATACCATAATCTTTTTCTCCCGGTTGAGCCATTAGTCTTTTTCCAACTTCTTTTTGTACTAGAAAAACTGCAATTTTGATATTCTTACCCAGTTTAATAACTTTTCTTATTAAGGGAATGGAAATATAATAAGGAAGATTGCCCACTATTTTATTAATTTTTCTCCCCTTTTTTATATTTTCTTGAAGAAATATATTAAAATTAAAATTCATTACATCTTCAAAAATCATTTCAATATTGTTAAAAGGAGAAAGATTTTCTTTAATAATGGGAATTAATTTCCGGTCTTTTTCTATTGAAATAACTTGTTTAATTTGCGTAGATAAAAATGCAGAAAGCGTCCCGATCCCGGTTCCAATTTCTAATATGTAATCTTCTTTTTCGGGTTCTAAAGAATGAATAATAATTTTTAAAATGTTTTGGTCAATTAAAAAATTCTGTCCTAAACTTTTTCTACATTTAAAATCATATTTAGCAAGAAGTCTGGTAACTTCAGAAGGAGAAGTTAATTTAGGGTTATTCATCCTTTGCCTCGCTTAATTAGTCGATGTTTTGGAGGTTTAAGTGGATAGTGAATAATATAGCATACAGCTGGTAGTCTTTAGTTTTTTTAGCGTAGAGCGTACAGCGTTTAGCGGATAGAAAGGATATAAATCAATATACTAAAAACACAAAACGAAACTCGTTATTTATCACCCATTACTCATCGCTTGTTATTATATTTTAATCTAGTTTCTTTCTTCTTTTTCTTGTTCTTGGTTTTTCTTTTCCTTACTATATACTAAATACTAATTTGGAGCCGGCGATCTGAGTTGAACAGACAACCTACGGATTACGATTCCGTTGCTCTTCCAATTGAGCTACGCCGGCATATCAATCTCTATAAAAAAATGGTAGGCGGAACAGGACTTGAACCTGTGACCCCCTACATGTGAAGCAGGTGCTCTGCCGACTGAGCTATCCGCCCGTTTAAAAAATATGGTACCCCCAAGGGGATTTGAACCCCTGTCGCCGCCGTGAAAGGGCGGTGTCCTAAACCCCTAGACGATGGGGGCATTATTTTCAAAAAATAGGCCGTGCAGGTCTCGAACCTGCGACCCTCTGATTAAGAGTCAGATGCTCTACCAACTGAGCTAACGGCCCTTAAGTTTATTAATAATTTTTTTTGCTTTTAAATGTTACTATATTTTCTCTGCACTGTCAATTATTATTAATTAAATATTTAACATGCATCAAAAATTATTTTATATAATCCTAATAAAATTCAAAAAATAATAAGCATGACTGTAAACATAAAACAAGACCTAAACCGGTAACAATTACTCTTCAGGCATTCTGGATAAACTTTCAAATTTCGCATATTCCTTAATAAAAGTTAAATTTACTTTCCCGGTTGGACCATTTCTTTGCTTGCCTATAATTATTTCTGCAATTCCTTTTTTTTCGGTCTTTGGCTTATAATACTCCTCACGATATATAAAAACAACCAGGTCCGCATCTTGTTCAATAGCCCCACTTTCCCTTAAATCAGAAAGTAGTGGTCTTCTTTCATTTCTTTGCTCTACAGCCCTTGATAATTGAGATGCTGCTATAACCGGAACATTTAATTCTCTGGCCAAAGCTTTAAGAGAACGGGAAATTTCTGAAATCTCCTGCTGCCTGTTCTCTGATCTGGAAGTATTTTGCATTAACTGCAAATAATCAATAATAATTAAACCAAGATTATGTTGTGCTTTAAGTCGTCGAGCTTTTGCTTTAATTTCCAAAGATGTCGCTCCTGCCGAATCATCGATAAAAATAGGTGCAGATGATAATCTTCCTGCAGCCATGGAAAGCGTAGGCCAATCTGATTCAGCCAACCCCCCTTTTCTTAGCTTATGTGCATCTACCCGGGCTTCCGAACAAAGCATTCTTTGCACTAACTGAGACTTGGACATTTCCAAGCTAAAAATTGCTACGGAGGTATTTTTAGATATAGCGGCATTTTGAGCAATATTCATACAAAATGCGGTTTTACCCATTCCCGGTCTTCCTGCAATAATAATCAACTCAGAAGGTTGGAAACCGGTAGTAATATCATCAAATTCAGTAAAACCACTAGGTACTCCGGTAATATATTCTTTTCGATGATAGAGGTTTTCAATTTTCTCAAAACTATCTTGCAAGATCTCTTTAATAGGAATAAAAGTTTGACCTAAATTTCTCTGGGATACATCAAACATCAAGTGCTCTGCTTTGTCCATTAAAACTCTGGCATCTTCTTTTTCTTCGTAACCCATGGAAACAATCTTGGTTGCACTATTTATCAGATTACGCAAAATAGATTTTTCTTCAATTATTCTCACATAGTATTCAATATTTGCTGCAGTTGGAACACTATTAATCAAGTTGGTTAGATAGGTTACTCCGCCTATTTTTTCCAATAAATCTTTTCTTTTAAGTTCCTCGGTTAAGGTAACCAGATCAACGCCATTACTTTTATCAAAAAGTTCACTAATGCTCCTATAGATGATTTCATGAGATTTTCTATAAAAATCTTCCGGTTTTAAAATTTCTACCGTGTGCATGATGGCATCTTCCTGAAGCAACATTGAACCTAAAGCAGCTTGCTCTGCGCTAATGTTTTGAGGTGGATTTCTACCTAAATCCATATTACTCTCCTAAATTAGTCGTTAGTGAATAGTGAATAGTCGTTAGTAAAGAAAAGACAAGATACAAGATAATACAATCGACCAGTTGAACAATTGATTAATTCTCCAATTGGTAAATCGGATAATTGGTTAATTGGCTAATTATATTAGTCGTTAGTAAAGAAAATACAAGATAATTCAGTTAACCGGTTAGCCGGTTTGCCGGTTAAATACAAGATGTCAGATGTAAATACAGTAATAGTAATTTATTGCTGAGATACTAAATACTGTTTTAATATTCTTACTTTTCTTTAGGAGTTTCTTCTTTGTCTTTTTTATCTTCTTCCGGTAAAGAATCAGAAATCAAATTCACTTTTATCTGAGCATTAACCTCTTTATATAAGTTGACGGAAATTTTATGAATTCCCAATTTTTTTAGCGGTTCCTTCAAATTAATTTTTTTTCTATCCAGCTCAATGTTATTTTCTTGCAGTATCATCTCGGCGATTTCCTTACTGGTTACCGATCCAAATAATTTTCCTTCTTTACCCGCTTTTACTTTGACCTGCAAGGAAATTTGATTAATTTTTTCGGCTAATTCTCTTGCTTCGATTAGTTCTTTTTCTCTTTTTTCTAAATCTTTTTTCTTTAAATATTCAATTTGCTTAAAATTTCCTTTAGTAAATAGAATTGCCTTTTCTTTGGGAATTAAAAAATTTCTTGCAAATCCGTCACTCACCTCAACAATATCTCCAATGTTTCCAATTTTTTTAATATTTTCTTTTAATATTAATTTCATCTATAGCAGCCTCCCTGTATTTATTATAAGTTTAATTTTTTTATAATCAATAAATTTTTAATTAATTATTTATTGATTTTTCTTAACACTGTTTTATTACCCTTTTTACTCTCCTTTGAAATATTATGCAGGTTTATTTTTATCAGGAGAAATTAATGCCCTCAGGTCTATCCAAACATCTAATATGCCTGCCCAGGTGGCAATCTGAGAAAAGAAAGGAAAAAGGCATATCATTATATAAACAAACCATTTTAAAAAATTACTTACTTTTATCTTTTCCATTAAAAATCCAGCCAAAGAAATTCCGCAAATTAAAAAAATCATAGTAAATAATATTTGTATATTTATTCCAATTTTATTTAATTGTGCTACATTATATCTTGTACCAAAAAATATCAAGATAATACCTACACAATAACTCCAAAAAAATGACTTGGATGCTCTCCAATTAATAAAAGGTGTTAAACTGTGTAATTTATACCCAATTCTTTTTAAAACCAACCTAGCTACATAATAATTTAAAAAAGTGTCAAATATTGAAGAAAGTATTAATAATGCAGGGAGAGCAATTCGAACAACCAGTAAAGATTGGCTCAATGTTTCTTTCATTGAATCCAACTGTTCGCCGCTTAATCCCATATTGCTATAAAAATTTAGTGATTGGGTTACCATGTTATTTATCTGTTCTACGTCAAATACAAAAGGATTTATATCTAACAACCAAAAACCAATTATAAAAATTAATATTTTGGATACAAAAGATACAATACTTCCTAAAATAATTATTTCGTTAAAAGTATATTCCTTTTTTATACCATATCCCAAAGCTATGCCCAACAGACCAAATCCCAGTATAACCATAAAGCCTTGAAATGGACCGGCTAAAAAACTCACTAATATACCGGATATGATAGTAGCAATCACTGCAAATTTTAAACTGTGTCGTAAAGTCAAAATGATAATAGGAAGAGGGCATAAAAAACTAACTACTGTTCCTAACAAGGGGATATATATGCTTATTACAAATAATACTGCTGTAATTGCCGCAAAAAAAGCACCTTCAACTATTGATTTTGTCGGAATATGTTGCTCTGACAATAAAAACCTCTTTTTATAAATTCCACTTTTAAAGATAAATTGATTGGTTAATTAGTTCTATTTAATTTATTAACAGGATAACCAATTAACCAATCAATTAGTAAAAATCGATATGTTATTTTTCAAATCGAGATACATAAATATAACAATTATAACAATATCAATCTTGTACTATTTAGCTACATAAGGAAGAAGCCCGATTTCCCGCGCTCTTTTTATGGCAATAGCAACTCCCCTTTGATGTTTTGCACAATTTCCAGTGACTCGACGCGGTAATATTTTTCCTTGTTCACTAATATATTTTCTTAACAAGTCTACATTTTTATAATCAGCGACTATTTTTTCAGCACAAAAGAGACAAACTTTTCTCACCGGTTTCTTAAAAAAACGATATCTCGCCATTGATAACTACTTTTCCTCCTTTGATCTATTTTCTGATCTATCTTCATTTTGAAATAATATTTGATTATTAACTATTTTTTCGCTTTTACAGGTTTTTCTTCTTTTTGTAGTATTAATAAGTATCGAATAATTTTTTCTTCTAATTTTAACACTCTCTCAAATTCAGAAATACTTAGTTCGTCAATGTTAAATTTCATGACAACATAAATCGCTTCGGTAAAATCTTTAATCTCGTAAGCTAATTTTCTCTTTCCCCATTTATTAATATTAGTTACTTCACCTTTTTCTTTAGAAATAATCTTTTTAACTTTTTCTATTAATGAAGCTAATTCTTCTTCTTCAAATTGGGGATTAATAGCAAGCATCAATTCGTATTTTCTCATCTGTTCACCTCCTCCTTTTGGACTAACTAGCCCCTGAAATATTTTCAGGAGCAAGGAATACAATATTTCAAAATGATTAAATATTATACCACTTGATATTTTCTATGGCAAGGGAAATTTGTAAAAATGAAAAACAGTATCGAGTATTGAGTATATAGTATCGAGTTAGGAAAGAAAATCTAA
>CAZMLS010000096.1:0-6792 GCA_964567215.1 uncultured Atribacterota bacterium
CGAATTATCCTAATCCGAAATCTTATAAAAAAGAAGATAATTATGAGGAAACAATAAAAACAGAAGAAATAGAACCAGAAAAGATACTTCCTCCTAAAAAAGGAAAAGAAAAAGTAAAGAGATTGTCCCGGGAAGAAGAATTGGAATGGATTAGAAAAATAAGAAATACTGTTTTAAAAGCCTGTCAAATACCAAAAGTTTAACTCCAACAGTGTTTATTCGCTATACAGATTCAATTCCCATGCTATTTACCCATTCGATTACTTTTTTATTTATCCTTTTTTATCCCCTTAAATATAATCTATTATCCCTTCTGTAGCAATAAAGGGATAAAGTCTCAACCTTTGATATTCATATTTCTTCTAAGGCCGTTATCACTTTTGCATATACTCTTTTATTTCACATTAATTTCGCTTTTTTGTTCAAATCTTTTAGCATCCTGGGAAACTGTTGAATAATCCATCTTGAAAAGCTCGCCTATTTTAGATTTCGTATTCTATTTTAGTATGTCGATTAATCAATTCAAAACGTCGTAAAGATCTAATTTATTTTTTCTAAAGCAGCTTTTGCCAATTTCTCTCCCAATGCTTCACATTTCAATAAGTGTTCAGGTAATAACTTACTCTTGACTGCCACATAGTCAATTATTTTAAACTTAAAAGCTTGCGCAATATGTTTTAAACTCTCAATTGCAGGCTTTCCACCTGTTCCTCCTGAGGTAAAAAATACACAGGGAATATCGGCAACTAAACTTCCTTCGATTTTGCTCTGACTAGGAAAGAAAGTTCGGTCAAAAAAATCTTTAACCGTTCCGGCCATATAATCAAAATAATCCGGTGTCCCTATGGCAACCCCATCAGCCTCTTTTAAATCCTGCCAGGTTGCATCCTGAGCTTTTTTAAACTTTACGGAATTTCCCTTTGTCTTTTCAACACCTTTTTTTACTGCATGGGCCATTTCTTCCACAGTTCCATCTTGAGAATGAAAAATGATTAAAATATTATTCACGTTTTACCTCCTATCATTGTTTAAATTATATTTTATCTATCTTACGACTTTACGACAATTTTATCAGTATTCCTACCCTTAAGTAAAATTATTTTATCATCTAAATCAAAAATTACTCTTTGATTGAACCCGTAAACAGGGGTTCCGTAAAATTTCTTAAATTCAATAAAAAAACCACTTATTTTACAATTCTTTTACCTGAAACCTGCATATAAATTCATTAAAGTCTTGATAGAGTAGAAAAAGTGAAGTTGTGAAACCCGCCCAAAAACCATTGATTTGTTTGATTTATTTTTTATAGTTTTTCTTTATGTATTTATCGAAAATTGCTAAAATCTCCGGAAAATTTTTCCTCCCAAAGCCAATTCGGACATATCCACTTCCATATTCAAAAATTTCTGAAGGAACCATCATTATTCCCGTGTTTTCTACTAATTTCCGGCAAAATTTAAGGGTGGATTCTGGTATGCTTAATTTAGCAAAGCATGTAGAGCCTGCTTTTGGTGGAATAAAATCAATAAAATCAGGATGCTCCGATTTGAATTTTTTAAGTAAGCTAATATTTTTTTGAATTTTAGTCAAATTTGGCATGATAAAACGTTCTTTATGGTTAATGGCAATTAGTGATAATGCTTCGCTTGGTGCACTATTACATATGGTTAAATAATCCTTATAGGAAATGACTTTTTTTAATAACTCTGTATCCTGACTTGCCAACCAACCGATGCGGAGACCTGCCAATCCGAAAGTCTTTGACATTCCCCATAAACTGATTCCTTTTTTATAAATATCACAAATGCAGGGAATTTCTTTTGTATTTAATAAAGTCAAAAGATGATACATTTCATCGGAAAATAAATATATATCATTATTTTGAGCGATTTCCACAATTTTTAACAATTCTTCCCGGGTTGGAAATGCACCGGTTGGATTATGCGGAAAATTAATTATGATTAGTCTAGTATTTTCTTTTATAAGATTCTCCAGGTGTAATGGGTCATAGTGCCAATTCTCTTTATTTGGTTCCCAAAAAGATAGCTCACATCCAATAGATTTTGAAACCTGATATAGAGATTGATAACTTGGAGAAATACAAATCACATGGTCTGTCGGTTTTAATAAGATATTCATTAAAATGAAATTGGCTTCACCCGGAGAAGAGACAACAATATTATTCGGAGTTATGGTTTGATAAAGGCGGCTAATGCTTTCTCTTAACCGGGGGTTACCTTCTGATTCTGTGTAGCCCAGTGTTAAAGAATCCCATAATTTAAATTCTTCCGGTGTGGCATGATTTAATATATACTCTAAAAGATAACCATCACAATCAGAGCTGGAAAAAAGATATTTGGTTTTAAATTCATACCGGGCAAAGTATCGTTCCAGTTTAAAATTTTCTAATAGCATTTTTTATACCTCATTTCTGATTATCTTATTAATTAAAAAATCTGAGAAAATGGGATGCGTCCCTATTTCATCATCTCTTTTAGCTTTGCATCTACCGTGCCATCAGGAAGGACATAATCAGGAGAAACATAACCTTCTTCTTCAAATCTTTTTTTTCTTATACAGCCAGCTCCTCCATTCCAGCAATAATTTTCAATCCATTTCTTATTTAATAAGCCCTTATCATAAGCCCTCTTCATTCCCGAACTTTCGTCATACCATTTACATATATTGCCCATTGTTTTTTACCTCTTTTTTTAATATTTTTTTAATACATGAATTTTATCTCTGTATTATTAAGATTAAGATATTTTATTACACGCCATACTTAATGCTATATATCAATAAATAAAAACCTTCAAATGTGATGATTAAATATTTTTTTCTAAAAATAAAATAGCCATTCCTAAAATACAATTTTTTGAGGAATATAATAAAAAGAATGTGAAATCTGTAAGAAAATACCTTGTTGGAAGCCTTACATTATAAGGTTAAAAAATAATGTTGCAATGCAAGACTTGACCCCGTGAGATCTCTTGTCGTATATCTTTACTGATTAATTTCCATTCCCCTTTTCTTTCAAATAAAGCTGTTTTAAATTTTCAGGAATTCGAACAGGTTTCCACTTATCCCGATCTACAAAAACACCTTTCTGTTCTGCAATCGCCATGACTTTATCTTTTACTCTAATTTCAGCCTTTATCCGCCATTTATGGGAATGAAGGCGGTCAACCCACATCAAACCTGTTGGTTGATCAAACATACGAATGGCATGACGGTATTCAATTCTAGTTTCCAGTAATATCGGGGCAAAACCAGCCTCAGCCTGTTTACCCAGGGAAAAATATTTTTCCAACCAGGCCAAACGTAAATCTTCCAACCATCGAATATAACTGATATTACTGACAATACCGGCAAAATCAATATCATAGGTAGCAACTTTTATTTCTTTTTCAATCAAAAGTATTTTCTTGTCTTCAGTCAAAAGAATTCCTCCTTTAATATTATTCTAAAATCAACGATTATTTCCTTTTCTTCTTATATCATATCTAATACCCATTTTTACATGACATTTCAGGCAGATTTCCCGAAGTAGTGGAATCAGATATTTTCTCAAAAAATCAATCACAAATCCACAAAAACAATATTTTAATATAATATGCCTAAAACAATTTTGAGAAAAATACATAACAAGAAACCGTTGTACAATCGTCCCCTGTTCTACTGATCCTCGGTCAGCCTGTAAAGATTTAACTCCCTTTTCTCTTTTAAAATTTTTATTGACATTTTTTTCAATTTTAAAATTAAAAGAAACAGAAAAATAATATAACATCAATCAAAAAAATCAAACCACCTAAGAGGTAGTTTTGCTGACTCTTCTGTTCTGATTGCTTCTGCGCTCAGGGCCTTTATAATTTGGATCATTCATTTTTCTGCGGTCTTCTCCTGATCTTCTTTCTTTTTCGACATGCCGTGCTTCTTTCTTTCCCATAGTATTTTCTCCTCCTTTATTAGTTAATTAGATAATAAACATGATTTACAATTTGGATTAATAAATAACCTTTCTAAATAAATTGATTCAATTCATCTATTTTTAGGAGTATACCGATGAGTATCTTTATTCACAATATTACTAAAATTCGATAAGTATATGGAAAAATCCTTCTTTTCCTTAATAAATAATTGCGAAGTATAAGTTACAGGTTATTTTGGTTAATAATAAAGACCCCCCCCTTATTCTATCCTTTAACCCTCAAACATTTTTTAAAATTTGACCCAATCATGCCTGTATTTGTAGCCAATAATGCACAGATTGCCTATATAAAATAAGAGAATATGAGCTTGACCACTATAACATTTATAAATAACATAGGGCAGTAATGCAATAAATCCTAAAAGAACGCCAAAAGCATTATCTTTAACGATAATTCCTTTTGATTTTAGAAAGGCAAAGATGGTGAATATAGTTCCAAGAATAGCCGGTGCTTCCCATTTTGTTAATACGGTCCATGCGCCGAAAGTAGTGGCAATTGCTTTTCCACCCTTGAACTTTAACATTGGAGAAAAGGCGTGTCCCAAAATACCAAAAAGAGCAGCAACAGCAATGACATATTCATCTTTAACACTATCGGTTATCATAAACAAAAATAGCGGAAAGGTTCCTTTAAAATAATCCAGTAACAATGTAATCATACCAAACTTTGCCCCTTTGGCTCGCCAGAGATTAAATGAACCCGGATTGCCGTCTCCGACCTTCCGCAAATCTACATTTACAAGTCTTGCTAATAAATATGAGTACATGACTGAACCCGATAGAAATTGTAAAAAAATGGCCAGAATGCTATACATCTATTCTTCTTCCTTTCCAGGTAACAGATCTGAGAATAAATTTTTTGAAAATTGAGCTCAAGAAAACGATTAAAAAAAATAAAAAGTGTAAAGGATAAAAGAGAGCATCCCAAAAGCTATAATCACCGGTTTTCCTGATTAGCATATAGATCTGTAATGCATAGAGAGGATAATAAATTAAATACACAGGTTTGGAGAGGCAATAATAAAAAGAAGAGTATATACCACCAAACCATAAACATATGACTAAAAAATTTATAATACCAATTTGAATTGCACCGGAAGCCATATTTTTACTAAGACCCTCAAAAAGCTGTTTTAGTCCTTTTGGATACATACGAAACTTTATTATTTCGCCACCCAATATATTGGTAATACTTATCCCCTTTTCTAAGAAAATCTTCCCTATTTTTAAATCCTCAACAACCTGATTCTTTACTGCAAGATGCCCGCCGGTTTTTACATAGTCGCTCCTTGAGGTTAAAATCACGGGTCCAAAAATCCCAATGGGATTAGATTTTCGAAAAAGAGAAAAAGAATTTATTGAAGAGATGGCGATTAAATTAAAAGGCATAATAAGATGTTCATAGAATTTCTCAAATCTCTGATAGGGCCAAACAGAGATCAATCCAGCATGTTTTTTATATTCTCTGACCAGACTCTCTAAAGCTTCTCCGGAAAGTTCAACATCTGCATCCAGAAAGAGTAATAAATCACCTGTTGATTTTAGATATCCATTCCAACAGGACCAGGGTTTTCCTATCCAGCCTTTTGGAGGTTCTTTTTTTAAAGATATAATATCAATACCCTTATAAGAAGATGCTACAGATTCAGTTTTATCCGTAGAATGGTCATCGACAACAATTATTTCGTAGGGTTTATAATTTTGAGCTTTTAAAGTATTTAATATTTTACCTATATTGTGGTCCTCATTCAATGCCGGTATAATCACTGAAATGCAAATATTTTTATTTTGAAGGTTTTTCGCTTCTAAAAATCTTATTTTTCTTAACCACAGTATCCATCCAATCATCCAGGAAAGAATGAGTAAAAAATGTCTCATATGATAAAGCCCTCATAATTATTTTTTTTAACTTTTTTGATATAATATAATCGTGTAATTATGGAGTCAGTTACTATCTTTAAATATCACTTTTTTCTTCTCGCTTAAATTCTTTAAATCTTCCTGTTCACTGCACTATATTCATGCCCATATATTCTTCTATCTATTTTGTTATATTGCAAGACCCTATATCATTGAGACCGCAATTCAAAAACAGTCCGTTATTACAGCATATCACCTCGACACATTCAAAGCAGCACCACTTTACCTCATCCTTCTCAATGGCTATAAGAAAAAATCATAACATGCTATAAAATATCTGCAGCATACTATATAACATAATCTTCCTTTTTATACTACAACAAGAGCCTTACAAAATCCTTCTTTTTCAAGGGAAAAATTATTAATCACTCAATGGAAGGGAAAAGACTGGATTCCCGTAATGGCAGAGGGATTAAAATTAGCCATATTTACTTATAAATGGGAAAAATGTGTAGAACTTGTGGAAAAATACCTTCTTGAAAGCCTTGTATAATAAGGGTTTCAAGAGAATAATGCCAGAATTGCTTGTACGAGTAAATTTTGTCTTAACCTATACTTTACCCCTCAAAAAAGACACTTTTTTAAGTAATATTTCATCATTTCAAAATCTGAAAGTGGCAATTTATAAGGGTTTCGTAATTTGAGGGAGGTAAAAATAGGCTAAAAATGGGGGTCGTAATTGCTAATTTTTCGAAAATTGAAGTGCGTTTAAAGGCACTCTCCGTGCGTTTTTAGGGCATGCCTGAAGAGGGCCTGAAAGCCCTGTAAATAACAATGTCATTAACTTAAGCATTCAAGACAAAAAGGACATCGGAAATAACTAAACTAATAGTTATTTCCGATGTCCTTTTTGTCTTGAATGTAGTGAGAAATACTTTGTATAA
>CAZMLS010000097.1:0-4322 GCA_964567215.1 uncultured Atribacterota bacterium
GAAACACTGCTAAATTATAATGGATAAGGAAGAAAAGGGCAGGGGACGTAAAAAAATTTATATTGTTAAGATTTAAAACGGTTTATTATTTTTTCTTCGATTAACCGGACTGTCTTGTATTAAATTTGTCCGATGACGAATTTCGGCAATTTTTTCCGCAACACATAGATTTTGATATTCTTTATCGAACTTCTCGCGAAATTCTTTATTTCCCATTAATTTATCCATGTAAGTTTTAGTTTTCTTCATAATAGACACCTTCTTTTAACAATTATTTAATATTTATATGTTATTGTTGAATTTAAAGGTTCCACCTTGCTAATAAGAAACCAGGGGTCTCTTCGCAAGATAGGTGGGGTGGTCATTTTTTACGGTATAATTAAAAAAGCAAAAGAGAGTGATCCTAGCCGTTATAATTTCTTTTTTGATATTAATCTAATATTTTCTTTCTTGGTATATTTATCAAAAATTACTAAGTTATTGCCTTTTCCGGTGGCCGAAGGAACTAAAATTGCCTCGGCCTCTGTTTGATAGGCTAAGCGGGAAATTTCTTGGGTTAAATCCCATCCATTTTCACTTTTTTTGTATATCAAATCCTTTTTCTTTAACCCCAATTTTTCTAAATTAGTATCATCCGTTAAGTCTAAGACTTTTTCAAGGGAAATTTCTATTTTTCCTAAAACTTGGGAAGTTAAAAGATTAGGGTTTGTTCTTGCGTTACTTTCTGCCTTGCAAACAATTTCAGATTCCCCTAGATATAATACTGTAAATTCTCTTGGTGGGTTATATCTACCGCCACATGTATAATTGCCTTGAGGGTTTAAAATATCATTTACATGTTTTAATGCAATCAAACGAAAAAAAATATTAGACAATGAAATAGGTTTTATTTTTAATATTTTTTTCAGCGATAAATCATGCATACAAGCTTTTAACTCCTCTTTAGGGCAAGATTAATATTAAACAGGAACTCCCCATTCTATTCTACATAAAAGATCAATAACTTCTTGTACGCCTTCAGGCCCTTTTAAAATTGCTTCTAAAGGGCTGTTGTTTTTTAGTTCATCGTTCGGAGTATTCAACCATTCGCTTTCTTTGCCTCTTTTTATAACACCTTTCATTTTATTAAGAATTTTATCAAATTCCTTAATTTTATTACTTGCTAAAGAGCTAGGGGAACTTTTATTCGTTTCCCAACGTGAAACCGTTTTTTCCGATATTCCAATCATTCTAGCCCAAACTACCTGAGAACAATTGTATTTTTTTCTTAAAGTAGTAACATTTTTATTTTTTTCATATTTTACATCAATGGTCTTTGACGCCATATTTCTTTACCTCCTCGCAAAAAGAAATAGGAACCGCTTCGCCGGTTTTAGTATTACCCTAATAATAAATAACATAAAACTAGACATTTGTCAAGACATATGTCTAGTTGATATTTTTTGACAATTTGTTATTTTAATATTTATGTTATTATAAAACAGGTCTAAAGGTTCCACCCTGCCAATAAGAGATCAGGGATTTCTTCGAAAGATAGGCGGGGTGGTCATTCATTCATAAACGCATCATAAAGTGAAAGCAAGACTACAAGTTGGCAAAATTAGTATATAATTTTTGTGTAAAAGCGGGTAAGTCCTGAATCGGTATACTACCGGAAGGGTAGTATAAACTAGATGTAAGCTAGTTGCCTCCAGGGTCCGCTTTTGTGTTTGTAAATTAAAACATAATACGTGCCAGTATTTCGAATTGCCACATTAAAAGAAAAATTCTCTGCCGGCCATTCCGGAAAATTATATCTTGGCTCCGGATAGGTTAAGAGAAGAGGGGACCAGGCTAAAACCATTTTTTCTGATAATTGTTTCTTTTATATTTGTGGTTTCCTTTAAAAGCTCGTAAACCGTATTTTAAAGCTCGCGGACGGGCATTCCCAGGACATAGATTAAAAAAATATTTGTTTTTTTTCTTGTGGATCAAAATCTATCAATAAGACGTTCTTCCTAACCCTATTTAAGCTCACTCCTATATTAATGAAGGATTTCTTTAATGGGTAGCAGTTTGATTTATTTATTTTTTTGATGGGGGAGATATAAAATACGATAAAAGCATAATAAAAAAAGCTACTGCCACATCCTAATCACTTGAGGAGATATTGGGAACCTGAGTTTATTAAACTCCTTACGAAAAGTTAAAAAAAGTTACCGGATTACTGAGCTAGTAAAAATAGCCCTCTAACATTCTCCTTATTAGGCCAAGTACCCTCTTATTTTAAAATTGTCGCAAAATAATTAATCCTAAATTAATTGTATCCCAGTGTGCTTGAACAGCCTCTGGAGATTTAACAAGTTCACTATTATACCTTACATCAGGACTACATTGAATATGATTTATATCAATAAAATCAAGATTTTTTATATTATATTTTACTAAAAGATTGATTAATTTACTTAAATTATGGGTTTTAGGAAAAGACTCTTTTTTATTTTTCAAAAAACTTTTTATTACTTTTTCAGCAAATTGCATTGACCCCCATTTTGATAATCCACATAGTGGTTTATGTTGAAACAATAAATCAACTGATTGAATTAAATCTCCTTTTGCTTCTTTAATAAAAAATACTTTAATATAATTCTCAATCAATTGACCCAAGTAAATAGCATTGCTTACTTTATCCAAGATGTGGAATTGACCCAATTTATCTATCCTGTGTGCTAAATTAGTAGTTAATCCTTCTATAAGGCTAGCTACATTACATCTTGGATCATGCAAATTTGTATAATCTTTTAACGTTGGATCAAAAATACATTGAGGATTCCCCCAAAAAAACGGTAATTTTACTTTATAATAATCATCCTTTATTAATACTACTGTTTTTCCAAACGATAAATCCATCTTTAATCTATCTCCATAACGCCTGTCAAACCATAAAACAACATGTGCCGATAAACTAAAATTACGGAAATCATTTGGTTTTGCCAAAGATCTAGAAACCATATAAATGCTAGTCTTTAACGTTTTTGCAACTTCACCTGCGCCCTGTAGTTGCCGTGCTACTATAGGAATACCTTTAGTTTTTAGTTTTAGATCTATTTTTTCCATAAAATTATTGAACTCTTCATTGCTTCTAAAATGATTTCTTGGATCTATTTTGTTATTATCTTGTATAGTAAACACCTTCTTTTTAGGGATATTTCGTCGATATACATATTTTGGGGAGGGCAATGGTCGTGCAACCATAATGCTATGTTATACACTGTGTGAGGAAATAACTTAATTTGGTCTTTATATTTGACATACTTTAATTTCTTAAAATATGATAAAAATGTAATAAAGGGCTGTCTCTTGTTATACGATATAAAAACTTTTTATTTGCAAAACATGTTTTATCTTAAAAGCTAACAAGATTTTTTTCTATTTCGGGGTAAAGTTTATCGATTTGCTTTTGAATTTCAATCGTTTTATACAAAGCGGTAACAATACGGCAATAGCGTGGTGCATCGTCCATCATTCGATCTTTTCTGTCTTTCAGGTATTTGTGCAAGACTTGATAACCGCCAATGTGATAATTCCAGATCTCCGGTGTAACATTTTCAAAATACTTTTCTTTATTAATATAGATACGCTGCTCATCTTCCTCATAAATTACTTTTTCAATACGGTCGTTATCTCCGGACCCTTGATATTTGGCAATAGGCGAATCAAGCTTTGAACTTTTGAGTAAATGCAGAGCAGTTAATTCTTTGCCCAATTTTCCTATTTCCATGAACAGATCATAATCCGAAGTGAACGGTATACGTGGGAAGTCAATTTTTAAAAACTCAGCGTAAGTTTCGCGGTAAATATTGCTGTAAAAAAGGCCATAGATGTAATAGAGTATTTCTTCGGGAGTGGGCTTCTGTTTATAGCATTCGCTTAGTTTTTCAAAAATCAACGGTGTAATGTTCGGTATTTTTTCGGTTTGATTATGATTGAAAAGATTTATATTTTTTTTATCAGGGTACAGATATAAAGGAGCTAGTTGAATTATACCTTTACTACTGAAAAATGCACGATTATCAACCATGTATTCTGAAACAATAAAATGAGAATACGTAGTATTACCAGAATATTGTCTTACGAAACATATTCCAATATTATCTTCCACCATGTGCTGCATAATTCGCTTAACGGTTCGCCATACTATTGAATCGTGCCAAAAGATATATCTATTACAAAATGGACGGTAAGCAATTGGTAAAATGTATTTTTTTAATTCTGAATCAGATATGGTTTGTAACATTTTCCACGCTTTCCGAATATCCCATCCTTTCTTTCTATTTATTTGA
>CAZMLS010000097.1:4422-6773 GCA_964567215.1 uncultured Atribacterota bacterium
TTGTAACATTTTCCACGCTTTCCGAATATCCCATCCTTTCTTTCTATTTATTTGAAAAAAATCATGAAGTTCTTCATCGTCTAATTTTGAATTTTTAAACAATCGAATTCTGTTTTCAAGTCTAAATTTATCAAAATCAATAACAAAACTATCTCTTGCTGTCGTCATGCCCACACCATTCAATGGAAATATTTCATTTATTTTCTTCCAATCAAGATATTTTTTAATATTTTCTGTATTACGTTTTATAAAGAAATGGTATGGAGATTGGGGCTTAATCTGAACATAATTATCTTTTAAGAATTCATTATTATCCAGCCAATCATACTTTTCTTGCCGTAGACCGAATAAATCAGAATGATAAATAGCAGATTCTTTTCTCTCTTTGTTCTTGATAAATAACACAATAGCGACACCCTGTCTAATATCAAAGACATTTTCGTCTTTATTCCCCTCTGGGGTAGTTTCTCTTTTTAAACTGTTACCATGTAAATCAAGAATATAAATTTCATCAAAAGTTTTCATCAAGCTCTGGCGCATCCCGCGAAAGGTAGGATTATTCAGATAGCTGTGATTGGTGATCATACCCACAATGCCGAAGCCGGATTTCTGAATTTTCCACTGGGAAAAGCGCAAAAATTTGACATAATCATCTTGAAGCCATTTGGGATTTTTTTCACCGAGTGGTTTATCATCTACCTTATAATAACTCTGGCAACCATCGATATCTTTCTTTAATAGCTTTTCTGTCCAGTCATTAACATTTGACGAAATACCACTATAGGGCGGATTGCCAAGAATCACCAGAATCGACTGCTGTTTTTTTACTTCACCGGCCAGGTGACTTTCTTCGCTTAATGAACTTACTCCGGGAATGGTAATTTGTTCAATTTCTTCCATCTCCAGTGTATTGGTCAAATAGAGTTTAAAACGTTCATCGTTTGCAAGATTATAACCAAGTTCATCCAGAATAAACCCTATTTTTAAATGACCAATGGCATAAGGGGCCATCATTAGTTCAAAAGCATAAAAGTCTGGTAGAATATGTTTTTTAATCCAGGAGTGCAAACCACCTTCGCCGTATTTTTTGATATATTCTTTTGCTGCCAGGTGAATTGCTGCTGCGGGAAAAGTCAATGTACCGCCCGCCGGGTCAAGTAGTTTAACTTCCTGGCTGGCCAGTCCATCAGATAAGTCGAAATGAGTTTTTAAAATAGAATGAACAGAACGGACGATATAACTGACGACCGGTTCCGGGGTATAATAGACACCACGCCGTTCTCTGATTTCAGGATCGTAGGTTGATAAAAATGTTTCATAAAAATGGAGGATCGGATCCTTACCTTTGCCGGTACTGTAATATTCATGCAGTATCTTTTTAACATCGGTGGCGTGCAATATTTCAGCAATATCTTCAACAATAATTTGCAAAGACTTAGGAGGATCTTCTAGAGAAATAAAACGGAAAACATCCCGTAAAATGCCGATGGTATTTGGAATATAATCAAAAGCCAGTCGGCGATTAAATTCACCATTTGCTCTGGTACGGGCAGCAAAAAGGCCATAGGTAATGGTCTGGGCATAAAGGTCGGCAAATTGTTTTTCAGTTAATGTTCCAATTAAATATTTTTTAAAAGCTTCATAAAAACCAATGAGTTGTTTATGTCCTTTGGTCCCATTTTCTTCTATTTCCACAGCAATAACTTCATCCCGTAAAAAGCGGGTGCGCTTGGCTAATTCAATAGCCAGGGAACGAGAAGATTTCACTTTGGGAAGGGAGAAGGAAAAGAAAGTTTCAAAAAATTCTTTAAACCGATCACAATTTTCGACTGGTGGCGGGGTGTGTAATTGTCTGGCAATCATGGGACGTCCAATCATTACTTGAGCGATTCGCTGATTATCACGGTATAGTCGGAATTCGTAAAAATTAGTAAGGATAACATTGGGAAAGGTAGAACAATAACGCTTCAATTGTTCCGTTCCTTCAATATAATCTAAATTAGAAACAGAAGGATCTTTGGCTTCAATATAACCGGTAATATGATTCTTTCCGTCCCAAATGCGAAAATCGGGGTTCCCGGCTTCTGTTTTTTTAGGAAGCACTGTGACATCGACATTATTTACTTTTAAAATAACAGCTATGTTTTTAATTAATTCTTCTAAGTTGGTGTAATAGCTTTCCTCTCTGGCATCACCGCGTTGAAAAGTATTTGAGAGATTCTTGAGATATTGTTTTAATAATTGTTTTAGCACAATTCATTTCCTTTCTAGTTAATATTTTGATATCTAAAAAGTACTTCTGTAAATTGCATTAATGTTTATTATTTAGAATTAAAACTTTTTAAAATAAT
>CAZMLS010000098.1:0-4171 GCA_964567215.1 uncultured Atribacterota bacterium
GAGTACTTTAAGAAAGGTTTAAAATCAGATTCCGATAATGTCTTATACCATTATCGTTTGGGTTATGCCTATCATCTATTGAGAAGACTAATGGAAGCAAGCAGCGAATATGAAATAGTATTAAGATTAGACCCTCCTCAAACACCTTCCGAAGAATTTTTTAAACTTTCTCTAAAATATGCTCCCAGATTATTTGTAAATCCCAAAGAATACTTCAAGTTAAAGGATTTAGTAGCAGTAATCCATCCGATAAAACCAATTATTGCTTATAATCTTTTCTGGGAAGATGATATCGACTATCCTGGAAATAATGACCCTTGCGATCATGAAGTGGTATGGATAGAGTTTAATAAAAGTAAAGGTAAGGTAACCGGAGTATATACTTATTTTCATAAGGCTATTCTCTTCACCGAAGAATCTGTTAAAGATAGCAACCTTCATCGCCAAAGAGCTAAAGTATTCGGACAATGGGGTGAACACGGGTCTCTACTTTTAGGATGGGAAAAATTACATCCGGAAGCAATATTTGAAAAAATCGGTAAAAGAATCAAAATAAAAAATATGGCTCAAAGATATCAGGAATTAAGTAAAAGCATTAAAAATCCCTTCCACCCTTTAGCCAGGGATTGGCCTAAAAAATTTACCGGAAGTTACAAAGATTTTATCAATTTTTCCAAAAATATTGAATTGCGTAGACTCCTTAAAAATAAAAAAATGGTAATAATTAGCAAATGGCCCAATGCAGTAATCAATCGCTACTTTCTTTCATATAATTATTTCCCCAAAAAACAGTGGCCTAAATAAATTTGTATCGTAAAAAAATAGGGGACGGTTGTTCGTTTCAAGCTTTAAATATCTTATTGACAGTCAATCCTGTCAATCTGGACAACTGCTTTAATGAACTTCCATCCAGTTCCTTTAGATATTTCAAAACCTCAGCTTGAGTTTGTGATGATACATTGTGAAATAAGGCTAAGTCTAAATTATATTTTTTTAACACGAGCTGCCTTATTTTTTTATCAAATAAGGTTTTCCTTTTCTCGGTAACTTCAAGACATTGGTCTTTATTCGGTTCATTTTTAAACCTTTTAAATCCTTCAATCGCTTTATCCTTTTCAAATAGAGAAAGAGCAAAATCAACATTGACTATCTTTGTTTTTGTCGTGTATTCTGTTCCATTTGTATGCTTCAATATAGCCAGCTAATCCTGCTTTTACTGGGTTCTGATGAGGAGTTCCATGAGTCAGATCTCCACATTTGACATATCAAACCTCTATGTCAAATGTGGAGACCCTTTTTTATATACATCTACAGCAAGCTAATTTGCTTATTGTATAATTTTTTATATTCTTTTTCGACCTTTTTTCATATTTTAATTATGCGATATTTACTTTTAAAAATCCTGTTTTTATTTTAAAAATTTTTACTTTTTTTATAAAAAATTAGTATTCTTCTTATATTCTCTGTGTTCATCAATAAAGCAATGATAAATAATATTAAAGATGGTTGATTTATTAAGGTGCCTATAAATATAATACCTATTCGAACATCACGTCCTATTCTAAAGTAGTGTTTTCCGCGAGTAAGATTTTTTTTCATTAACCCATCATATTTATCAGCAGTATAGCTGTTTACAAAAGAACCGATAATAGCCAAAAATCCAATAAATAAATATAATAGGTTCTCTCCTAAAAAATATACATAGTAAGTTAAACCAAAAAGAAGGAATGCATCCGCATAACGGTCCAAAACAGCATCATACCATCCTCCAAACTCTGAGGTTTGAAACTTTAACCGGGCAATCTCTCCGTCGCAGCCATCAATGATAGAGGATATTTGCGCTAACATTCCGCCGATTAGTAAATTAACGTATCCCCCAAAAAAGAAAAAAAGGGCACCTACTACAGAAAAGATAAAAGAAAATAAAGAGATCTGGTTAGGAATAATATTTGTTTTCGAGAGATACTTGGAAATTCTAGTGGAAATAGGTCGATTTAAGTGTCTGGATACAGGACCATCAGAAATTTTTTTTAACTCAGCTAAAAGAATATTTTCTGCCTTCTTAAATGCTTTTTCATCATCTACATCAATCCAATATTGCCCTTCAATGTCAAAGACTCTTGCCCTTTCCTTTTTGACTAATATCTTTATTCCTGCTGAAAGAGAAGTATCCTCATTAGCCGAACTTTCTTCTAAGGCCTCAAATATTACCGGTGAACAAAGAAAGATTCCGGTATCGTAAGCATTATATTCTTTAATACTCTTTCCAATATTTACAATTCTATTCTTATCATCAACTAAAACTTTAGTAACATCATCAATATCAACAGTTTTATTCTTAAGATTATAATCTACTGCTAGTATAATTTCTCCATCAGCAATCTTCTCCTGCGTTTTCATTAAGTCTCCCAATATAGATTCGTCAAAGATATGGTCACTCATCAATAGAATAAAATTCTCATCTATTTCTCCTTTTGCCTTAAGAACAGAAAGTCCATTCTCTTTTTTCCATTGATTATTTATAAGATGGGTTATTTTTAAGTCTCTATTCTGGGCAAATTGGTCAAGGTGGTTTCTTAGTTTTTCTCCATTATAGCCAGTTACTATGTAGAAATCGGTAATACCTACTCCCTTAGCATTTAATATTACTCGTTCGATAAGGGGCAATCCTAAAAGGGGAACGAGTGGTTTAGAGTTACCCTTGTTAGATAATCTACTTCCTTCTCCTGCAGCAATTATCAGACCTTTCATTTCTAATTACCTCTTTTTTATAAGGATACTAAAATAAAATTGTTGATTAAATTTATAAGCAACTATTGGGGAATCTTTATCAAAGATCGATCCCCATCAAAGAAGCCCTTTTAATAATTTTGTCAAAACCAGATATCCCAGCCGTCCCTTTTTCCTCTACTGCAAAAGAAGCAACACAATGAGCAAAACGCGATGATTCTATAGGATCATCTGTCTGATAGTATTTTACTAAAAAGGCAGCTGCAAAAACATCTCCTGCCCCGGTCGGGTCTTTTTCTTCAGTTTTAAAAGCTGAAAAAATAAATTCTTTGCCTCTCCAATATAAAATCGATCCTTCTGCTCCTCGGGTAAGAATTACTATATTTATTAAAGACTTATATTCTTCCAACACTTCGGGAAAAGTTGCAATATCTTCTTCACTAAATATCAATACATCTACCTGGGAGGAAACTTTAAAAATAGGTATCCATTTCTTAGGATAAACCTGTCCCTTCTCATCCCATCTTCTCATTAAACCCTGCGGAGTTAAACAAACTAAACTATCTTTAAAAAGGGTGAATATTTCCTGGTCAACTTCATCAGCTACCGGACAAATATGCACAATTTTTGCCTTATGCCACTCTGAGGGAACTTGTACTTTTTTTATACTATTTGCTATCCCATTAATAGTCTGTTTTCTTTTTCCTTGAAAATAGGAATTACAAAAAGTAGTAGTATGAGGAGATAAAGAACCGGTAATATTAATTCCTTTCAACAAACCATCACAAGAAAAGTCTAATCCTCTACTGGTAATTATTCCAGTAGACAGACCAAGTTTACAAGCGGTAAGAGAAGAATAAACCGCTGAACCACCAATTAATCTTTCTCCAGGATAAATATCATAAGTTACATGACCAATAGAAATAAATTCTGGAGACTTCATTATTCATCCCCCCCCCTATTTAGATAATTCTTTTTTCAGTTTTTCCTCTTCCTTTTCAACTTTATTACCTCTTACTCTTCTATGTTCTTTTTCGTTTCTTTAAAAATTCTATTATCTCTTCTAATCCTTTTTTCACTTTAATTGTCTCATCTAATCTCTCTTCTGTTTTTATTAATTGAGACTGTAAAAATTTAATCATCTTATTTAATTCGTTATCATCTACTTTTTCAAAAATATTTTCTTCCACAATCCCATCTATTTCTTTCATTTCTTTTACTTCTTTTAAGGAAAAACCAGCTTTTTTTAATTGTCTAATTCTTTCAACTAATTTCACTTCATCATTTTGATACAATCTGAAACCGCCTCGAGTTTTTTTAAAAGGTTTCAGAAGCCCTTTATCCTCATAATGTTTAATCGTTCGGGGAGTAATTCTCGTTTTTTTTGCTAATTCTCCTATCTGGATAAATTTTTCCACTTTTTCGTTTTTATTCTCCATAA
>CAZMLS010000098.1:4271-6705 GCA_964567215.1 uncultured Atribacterota bacterium
TTCAGGTGATTGGATGCAACAGAAAAATAACTCAAACTTAGTCATGGTATACGAAATAGAATATTTATTTAGGTTATTAAACAGAATTGTTTTTGTGATATTTTGTTGCGTTTCAAGACTTAACCTGACTCCTTTTATTCCTCTATGGAGATAATTTTTACACCTTAATTCAATTTTTTTCCGAAGATGATTTGAACTTATTGATCAATTGGTCAATTTTTTTATTTTCCCCTACCATTATCAGGTTCTCATGTTCACGGATGATATGTTTCAAAGTCGGGGTGAATGTGAATTGGTTTCCCCGACGAATAGCGAGCAGATTTACTCCGTAATTTTTAGGCAGCTGTAATTTAGCCAAAGTCTTCTCATAAAAAATCGGGAGAGCAGCAATTTCAATTAGACTATAATTTTGAGACAGCGCAACATGATTTTTTATATTGGGCATAATAAGACTTCGGGCAATACGAATACCTTCATCCCTTTCAGGGTAAATAATCTTATCTGCACCCACTTTTTCCAGGACTTTACCATGTAGAACGGAATTTGCTTTGGTAATCACATATTTTAACCCCATCTCTTTTAAGAGGATGGTCACCAGAATACTGGCTTCCAAATCAGTAGCCATACTGACAATGGCAGCATCATAATTTTTTACGCCCAGAGTTTTCAAAACCCTTTCATCGGTTACATCTGCTTTTACCGCTTCAGTGATGACATCTTTTAAATCATCGACTTTTTCTTCATCATTATCCACACCCAATACTTCATGCCCCAGGTCAATTAAGGTAGTTGCGACGGCAGAACCAAAACTACCCAAACCAAAAACCACAAATTGTTTCATAATTTTTATCCCTCCATTCTATAAAACACATCACGTATTTTAAAAATTATTTTACATTTTATCCGACTATCAAATTTTCTTCCGGATATTCAATGAGTTCCGGTTTCCGTTTAAACACCAGGGAAAAAGCCAGAGCTAATGGACCCAGCCTTCCAAAAAACATGGTCAATATAATTATGATCTTCCCCGAAAGGGAAAGAGAAGAAGTAATTCCCGTGGATAATCCCACGGTACCGATAGCCGAAATAAGTTCAAAAAATAGTTCAATAAATCGAAATTTTTCTACATGTGATAGCAATACCAACATCACTATAATCCATAGAAGCGAAAGTAAGACAATTTCCCATGCTTTCTTTACAACATCCATTGGAATACGTCGTTTATAGATATTGAGATGATGTTTTTCTCTTAATGTCGAAAAAACATCTAACAGTATCACACTAAAAGTCGTCGTTTTAATACCTCCTCCAGTTGAGGAAGGAGACGCCCCAATAAACATTAAAATAATAATGAAAAACAAAGAAGCATTACTTAAGCTTGATGTTGCTAAAGTATTAAAACCAGCAGTTCGCGCCGTAATTGATTGAAAAAAAGAACCCATTATTCTCCAGGGAAAAGATAGCACTCCAATAGTGTTCAAATTGGAACTTTCCAAGAAATAGATTACTCCTGCTCCAAAAAAGACCAAAATAAAGGATGTCTGTAATACAATTTTAGAATGTAGGGAAAGTTTTTTCTTTATCGGATATTCATATAATTCAAGCAAAACTAAAAAGCCAAGACCACCTATAATAATTAGCCCGATAAAAATTATATTAACAAAGGGATGAGTATTAAATTGAACAAGACTATCTGAAAATAATGAAAAACCCGCATTACAGAATGCGGAAACAGCATGAAATACTGATAAGAACATCGGATGATGATTTGTTGGCAGATTACGCCAAAAATAATAGAGAAAAAAGGAACCAGCAAACTCAAAAATAAAAGCAAAAATCAAAATGTATTTTGCAAAACGCACCAAACCGCCAATGGAAAATTGATTTAACGATTCCTGGAGAATCAGTCGCTGTCTTAAAGTGATTTTTCTCCCTAATAAAAAGGCGAACATGGTTGAAAAAGTCATGATGCCCAAACCGCCTATTTGCAAGAGAATAAGGATGACCCATTGACCGAACAAAGAAAAATCCTTACCGGTATCCAAAACTATTAGCCCGGTTACACAGGTAGCTGACGTGGATGTAAACAAGGCATCAATCCATGGGATTTCCTGGCAGTTTGAAGAGGCAATCGTCAAATGAAGCAAGAAAGTCCCTATTATGATAACCAATAAAAACCCCAACACTAGAATTTGATTCGGAGAAAGATAAAAATATTTTCTCATGCCTTTTCTATAAAAAATAATATACCTCCCTGGGGTCAGGTCTCAACATTTAACATTCATTCTTCCTTTAAAGCTGTTATCACTTTTTGCATGACCTCTTTAATTTCATCATTCATTTCGCTTTTTTGTTCAAATCTTTTAGCAGCCTGGGAAACAGCTGAATAATCCATCTTGAAAAGTTTGCCTATTTCAGATAAGGAAAGCGGGGT
>CAZMLS010000099.1:0-6696 GCA_964567215.1 uncultured Atribacterota bacterium
GAAGATATTGAATTACAGGATTCGGCTTATCCCTTCCATGACTGGAATGAACGAATATCTGATGAATGCTATAAAACCAATGCAGCTTCCCGTATCCTGGATGAAGAAGGAGATATTGTCAGTATTGTTAATAATTATAGCCAAATCAATTTTAATTTTGGACCAACATTGCTCTCCTGGATGAAAAAACACCAGCCGAAGATTTATCAATCTATTCTGGATGCAGATAAAATAAGTCATGAACGGTTTAATGGTCATGGTTCGGCCATTGCCCAAATTTATAATCATCTAATTATGCCTCTGGCCAATGACCGGGATAAATACACCCAGGCATACTGGGGAATAAAAGATTTTCAGGAACGTTTCGGACGTGTTCCGGAAGGTATGTGGTTACCGGAAACAGCTGTTGACTATGCGACACTGGAAATCCTGGCAGATTTGGGAATCAAATACACTATCCTGGCACCCCATCAGGCTGCCAGGATAAGGAAAATAAAAAAAAAGGCTTCCTGGCAGGAGGTAAAAAATGCCGATATCGATTTTAGACAGACCTATCTCTGTCCTTTACCTTCCGGAAAATCTATTCATATCTTCTTCTATAACGGTCCCCTGGCTCATGAAGTCAGTTTCGGGGATCTTCTGAGTAATGGTGAAAAGTTCGCTAACCAGTTAATGGGAAATTTTTCTGAGGAAGAGCAAAAATCGGAATTGGTCCATATTGCCACAGACGGAGAAACCTTTGGCCACCATCATCGTTTTGGTGATATGGCTTTATCCTATTGCCTGCATCACATCGAAGAAAACAAGCTGGCCCAAATAACCAACTACGGAGAATACCTGGAACTTTATCCACCCACCCATGAAGTGCAGATTGTAGAAAATACTTCCTGGAGTTGTGTACACGGTATTGAACGATGGCGAAACGATTGTGGCTGCAATACCGGTATGCATGCAAATTGGAACCAACAATGGCGACAACCACTTAGAGAGGCGATGGACTGGTTAAGAGATCAGACCATTAACCTCTTCGAAAAAGAGGCATCGGCCTATTTTAAGGATATCTGGCAAGCCAGAAATGAATACATTACCGTAATTTTTGACCGGAACCCGGAACGTATTCAAAATTTTCTTAACCAATCTGCCAGCCATTTCCTCAATCAGGATGAAACAATTCGAGCCATTAAATATCTGGAAATGCAGCGAAATGCCATGCTCATGTATACCAGCTGTGGCTGGTTTTTTGATGAAATATCCGGAATAGAAACAACCCAGGTCATGCAGTATGCTGCTCGCTGTATACAGTTGGCTAAACAATTAAGTGAAATTGACCTGGAACCGGAATATATGAAAATACTGGAGCAGGCTCCCAGTAATATTCCCCGTTATAAAAACGGGGCAAATATTTATCAATTAATGATTCGTCCGAGTGTTATTGACCTGCTCCGAGTCGGTGCACATTATGCTATTTCAGCACTGTTTGACGGAAAACAAAAGACAATCTACGCCTATCAAATCCTGCAGGATCAGATGCAACGCCGGGAGAACGGTCAGTTAAAAATTGCTATTGGTCAAGCAACTATCAAATCAGAGGTTACTCTGGAAGAAGAAAAAATCAGCTTTGCGGTTCTCCATCTGGGGGATCATAATGTAAACGGTGGTGTTCGAAGTTATATGGATGAACATGCCTACCAAGAAATGGATCAAAAAATTAGTACCGCTTTTGATCAAGCCAATGTAGCAGATATTATCCGATTGATGGATAAGCACTTTGGGACCAACAGCTATTCTCTCTGGTATCTGTTTAAAGATGAACAGAGAAATGTTATTCAGAAAATACTCCAACCAAATCTGGAACAAACTGAAAGAACCATTGCACAAATCTATACGGAAAATTGTACCATTATGAATTTTCTAAAACAACTTAATATCCCTATTCCCCAATCTCTATTTGTCATTACCGAACAGGCGATTAATCAGGAAGCAAAAAGATTTTTTTCCCAGGAGTTAATCAATTTAGACAAACTGAAAGATCTCATTCAGGAGATCCAACATTGGCCTATTACCATCGATCATACCACTCTGGCGTTTGAGATAAGGGGTTGGGTCAACCAGGCACTGGAAAAATTAAGCAAACAACCTGATGATATTAGCCGGATCCAGGAGATTGCCAGTGTACTGAATCAGCTGAAAGAAATTGATATTCATCTTAATCTCTGGAAGGCTCAAAATATCTACTTCCAGATCAAACAAGAAGTAATTCCCTCCTATAAGAAAAAGGCTGACCAGGGAGACAAAAATGCCGAGTCCTGGCTGGAACAATTTAAAAAATTGGGCGTGATACTCAGTATCGGGGTATTGTAATGCGAATTCCCTTATCCACCTACCGCTTCCAATTTACTCCATCTTTTAGATTTGAGGATGTGGAAAAAATTGTTCCCTATCTGAAAGATCTGGGAATTTCCGATATTTATGCCTCCCCCATCCTGGAATCCAAAACGGGAAGCCAGCATGGTTATGACTTAATTGATTTTAGAGAAATTAACCATCAGCTGGGTGGAGAAAAAGCATTTTATCGCTTAGTCAGACAAATCAAAAAAGGGGGCATTGGGTGGCTGCAGGATATTGTTCCAAACCATACGGCTTATCACTCTTCCAATCCTTTTCTATATGATGTACTGGAAAAGGGTAAAAAATCTATTTACGGGGGATATTTTGATATTAACTGGCAGACAAAGGATCCTTTATTAAAAGGTAAATTACTATTCCCTTTTCTGGAAAAACCTTTAAAAGATTGTCTGCAGGAAAAGCTCATTCAACTTCTTTATGAAAAAGGAAAATTCTATATTGGTTATCACGACTTTCGGTTACCCTTAAGTTATCAGAATATTGGTGAGATATTATCGCTCTTTCAGAAGCAGATACCAGATCAAGGTCAACAGTCTATTCCTGAAAGAGAACCTGAAAATGAAAATATACAATGGTTGTTGGCGCAAGTCAATAAAAATCCTTCCCATCCAGACACCATTCCCTTCTGGCAAGAACTCCTGTCCCGACAGTATTATTTACTTTCTCACTGGAAAGAGGCAAGAGAAAATATTAATTACCGCCGTTTTTTCAGTATCAATGAGCTGATATGCCTGAAAGCTGAAGGAAAACCTGTTTTTGATGCCATACACCAGCGCATTTTGGCAGAAATCAACAAAGGAAATATATCAGGCTTAAGAATTGATCATCTGGATGGTCTTTTTGATCCCCGGCAATATTTAGAACGATTAAAAAGAGGACTTGCCAATACCTATCTGGTGGTAGAAAAGATTTTACAGCCCGGCGAAATGCTCCCATCAGACTTTCTCACAGAGGGAAACACCGGATACGATTTCCTCTATTATTTAAATAATTTATTCTGTCAAAAGAGAAATAAAATACCATTCCTTCGCATCTATCATTCCTTCACAGGTCAAAAGTTGAATATTGCCAACTTATTATTAAAAAAGAAAAGAATTATTTTGAAACAGCAGATGTATGGAGATTTAAAAAACCTGGCTCAATTATTTTATGATTATTATAAACAACATCATTTGAAATCTCGTCTTCATCCTTTTATCAGTTATGAAAAATTAATTTTATCCTTACAGGAAATTATGATCCGTATGCCGGTTTACAGGACATACTTAAGCCCATCTCATTTAAACAAAAAAGATATAAACCGAATTACAGAAATAATGACTCAAACAAGACAGGCTCACCCGGAACTGACAAATGATATTGATTATCTTCTATCTGCTATTATCCATCCTTTGGCTAACAAAAAATTGTCTGAGAAAGATAAAAATGAATTACTTCAGCTTATCATGCGCTGGCAGCAGTTTACCGGTCCTTTGATGGCCAAAGGAATGGAAGATACCCTGCTTTACTGCTACCATCCCCTTGTTTCATTAAATGAAGTGGGTGGGGAACCGGCAACTTTCGGGGTAACCAAGAATGAATTTTACCGGTTTGTCAAGAAGAGGCTGCAAAAATGGCCTTATTCGATGAATACCAGCATGACTCATGATACCAAAAGAGGAGAAGATGTCCGTGCCCGGATTAATGTTCTCTCAGAAATACCCAAACAATGGCAAAAAAAACTTTATTATTGGCATCAGCTTAATCTTACCAAAAAGAAAAAGGTTTATTCTTTACTTTTCCCTGATAAAAATATGGAATACTTTATCTACCAAACATTGATTGGAACCATTCCCTTCTCCGGTTTATCAGGAGTAAGCCGGGTTTATACGCAAAGGATTCAAGAATATTTGATAAAATCTGCACGGGAGGCTAAAATATATACCAGCTGGCAAAACCCTTATGTACCATATGAAGAAGCATTAACCAATTTTACGGATGAAATTTTAAATCAGGTTGATCAGAAAAGCAATCCATTCTTAAATGATTTATTTGCTTTTCATAAGCTCGTTTCACATTACGGATTGCTTAATTCACTTTCCCAGGTTCTACTCAAATTAACCTGTCCCGGAGTACCGGACTTTTACCAGGGATCTGAATTATGGGATTTACGTCTGGTTGATCCTGATAATCGGGCTCCGGTTGATTATACCTGCAGAATCCACCTTTTAGAGGATATACAGTCAAAACAGAAACAGGATCATATAGCTTTACTGAAAGAACTTTTAGAAAAACCTGCTGATGGTAGAGTTAAGTTATTTCTAACTCATCAATTGCTAAAACTAAGAAACAAAGAACCTGAAGTCTTCCAGAAAGGTTCTTTTGTCCCGCTCAGCGTTCAAGGAAGATACAAAAATCACACCATTGCTTATCTGCGGACATATCAGAACAAATCTATCCTGATTGTAGTACCTCGTTTTTGTACTACCATGGTAAAACCCGGACAGTATCCCCTTGGTATTGATATCTGGCAGGATACATACATCAAACTACCAATATCGATTAAACTAACGGCATTGGAGTGGATTTGCCATCAATCCATTCAATTGGGTAACTTGATACCGGTAGGAAAAATATTAAAAAATTTTCCAGTGGCGGTAATATTAATCAAAAAGGAGTCTTGAAAAAATGGAGAAACCCCGAAGTAGTGGTTTGTTAATGCATATTTCTTCTCTGCCTTCCCAATTTGGAATTGGTGATTTAGGACCACAAGCCTATCAATTTGCTAACATATTGGCTCAAAATAAACAGCATTTCTGGCAAATTCTACCTTTGAATCCTACTGAGCAAAAACATGATAATTCACCTTATCATTCCTTTGCTGCTTTTGCAGGCAATACTCTTTTTATTAGTCCCGAGTTGCTCTATCAAGAGGGTCTTCTTAAAAAAGAAGAAATAACTAATTATTTCCTGCCTGCAAAAAAAAATATCGATTTTAAACAGGTCTACTCTCTAAAAGACAGTCTTTTAGAAAAGACCCTTCAGCGATTTGCAAAATTCGTGACATACCATGAAGATTATCAAGAATTTTGTCAGCAAAATTTATTCTGGCTGGAAGATTACGCCCTTTTTCAATGTCTCAAGTCTTCTTTTCAGGGGAAACCATGGAACCAGTGGCCATCGGAAATTAAAAATCGACACCAGGGAACAATTCAAAAATTAAAAAAAGAGTTGACACTGAAAATGGAGCGGGAAAAGATATTACAATTCCTCTTTTTTAATCAATGGAATCGGCTAAAATATTATTGTCAGAAAAAAAAGATTAAAATAATCGGCGATATGCCTATTTACGTCACCTACAACAGCATGGATGTCTGGTGTCATCCTCAACTCTTCAAATTAGATCAAAATAAAGAGCAAATTTATAAAGCAGGTGTCCCACCTGATTATTTTAGTAAAACTGGTCAGCTCTGGGGAAATCCAGTCTATCAGTGGGAAGAACATCATAAAGAAAAATATGCCTGGTGGACCCAACGAATTAAAAAAAATCTCCAGATGGTCGATCTTTTAAGGATTGATCATTTTCGAGGATTAATTGCTTACTGGGAAATACCTTTTAAGGAAAAAACAGCCATTAATGGTCATTGGATCAAAGCACCCATTATTCAATTTATTAAAAGTATAATGCGCAAATTTCCCGATCTCCCTTTTATTGCTGAAGATCTGGGTGTTATCACTGAAGATGTTGCAAAAATTATTGAAAAATATCATTTTCCCGGTATGCGTGTCCTGTTATTTGCCTTTGGAGATGATTTTCCTGATAGCACTTATCTTCCCCATAATCATATTACAAACTGTGTCGTCTATACGGGAACCCATGATAATAACACCATTCAGGGGTGGATAAATCGGGAATTGAATGCTACGCAAAAAAAACATCTCTGTCAATATTTAGGGAAAGCTCGTCTATCCAGTGAATCACATTGGGATTTAATTAGAATAGCCCAAGGCTCAGTTGCCCGATTGGTCATCATTCCAATTCAGGATATTTTGGGATTAGGAGAAGAATCCAGAATGAACCATCCCTCCAATTCTCAGAATGACTGGCGATGGCAACTCACTTCTGAACAAATGTCTGAATTACAGAAAAAAGCATTACCAAGACTAAAAAAACTATCTGAAATATACGGAAGAGATGGAAAGTCTAAAAAATAATTAAAATTCTATAGATCCTTTACGTTAATATTCTAATTATTTGCATTGGTTCCTGTATCAATTTTTGTTTTCCCTAAAGTACTACGTGCAAGGTTG
>CAZMLS010000100.1:0-6597 GCA_964567215.1 uncultured Atribacterota bacterium
AATACAAAGAAAGAAATAAGATAATTCAATTTACCAATTCGCCGATTGACCGATTAAATAATTAACCAATTCGCCAATTTACCAATTCTCCAATTAAGAAATTAAGAGAAGATTAAGCTTAATTGACCGACTGACAGATTAACCAATTTATTAATTAATCAATTGTCCAATTGACCAATTGCCCGATTAGTTAATTCTCCAATTCTCCAATTGTCCGATCAAGATAAAGATTAAGATTAATTGGTCAATTCACTAATTTACATTGTATCTTTTTCATTTAGTACTCGTTAATATTTTACTATGCATTATTTTTCTTAGCATTTATTCTTGTATTTTCTTCAACCGGTAAACTGGTAAACCGGATAACGGGTAAACCAAATTAATTTGCATCTCGCAACTTGTAACTAAAAACCTAGTCTTTCACTTCTCGTTTTATTTCTAATAATTTTTTATAAATGACATTCTTGGGAATATTTAATTTTTCCTTATTCATCTCAATAATCTTTTTATTTGAATAACCTTTGCTAATTAATTTTTTTAAATATTCCTCAATTATTTTTTCCTCTTTGATAAATTCATCCGAAGTTTTTTTCTCTTTTTCAATTTTTCCTTGGATGACTAAGGTTATTTCCCCCTTTATTCCTTTTTGTTTTATTTGTGCTAAAACATCACTAATTGACCCTCTAATGATTTCCTCAAATTTTTTGGTTAGCTCACGGGCTAAAGCTATCTTCCGATCTCCCCATATTTCCAAAACATCTGCAAGTGTTTTTTTTATTCGATGAGGAGACTCGTATATTATTATAGTCCTTTCTTCATCTTTATTTTTATTAAGATATTTTTTTCTATCATTACTTTTTCTCGGTAAGAAACCCTCAAAGATGAAAGAATTTTTAATTAACCCCGATACAACCAAAGCAGTTAAAGAAGCTGATACTCCGGGAATGGGAATTATTTCAATTTTTTCCTCAATTGCTGCATTTATCAATACATAACCGGGATCGGAAATTCCGGGCATTCCGGCATCAGAAACCAAGGCGATTTTTTTTCCTTTACGTAAAATATCAATCAAGTAATTTGTTTTTTTAAATTTATTATGTTCATGATAACTGGTAGCGGTTTTTTTGATCTTGTAATGATTTAATAATTTTTGAGTATGCCTGGTATCCTCTGCTGCGATTAAATCCACTTCCTTTAACGTATTAAGTGCTCGTAAAGTGATATCACTCAGATTGCCAATTGGTGTTCCACAGATATATAAAATTCCCTGGTTTTTGATTCCTTCTTTGTCTTTTTTAATCATTAATTATTCATCCTGAATAAAAATGGGTTTTTCAACTTTCAATTCTCTTTTTCCCCCTTTTACTCCTTCTACTAAAAAAACATCTGCCTTTCTCTTTTTCTCAAAGTGAATAAATTTTATTACTTTGGCTTCAATCCCATATTTGTTAAGAATAAGGATTAAATCAATTAATCTGCTACTCTTAAAAATCAGATATATTCTTCCTTTATCCTTCAGTAAATAATTGCTTGATGAGATAATATCATCCAGATTACATTTTAATTCATGTCGAGCTATTGATCTGCTGTTAACTGAACTTATTATTCCTTTCCCCAGCGAAATATATGGGGGGTTGCTAATAACTACGTCAAATTGATTACTTTTAAAAAGGTTTTTGACATTTTTAATATCTTCGTTAATTATATGAATTGAGTCCTGTAATTTATTAAGATTTACACTCCTCTTGGACATATCTGCTAATTCTTCTTGAATTTCAATCCCATAAATAGATAATCCTTTTCTTCTATGAGATAAAAGAATGGGTATAATCCCTGAGCCTGAACCTAAATCCATTATTTTTTCATCATTTTTTAATCTAACAAATTTCACCAGCAATATTGCGTCTTGTGTAAAGCGGTAAGCATTTTTTGCCTGAATAATCTTTAGCCCATATTCATCTAAATCTTCTATTTTTTCGTCTTCTTTTAATATTTTCATTTTTTAATATTTTTTTTACTTGACATTATATTATTCCATAAAATAAATTATTAACTTATAAAGGACAATATCAACTTCTATTTTTTTTTGAAATACCGACCATTTCAAGATGATAAAATTAATTCTATTTTTTCAATGATTAACAAGTGTTAAAATATGTATTTTAAATGTCTAAGATCGTTATCAATGCAATTAATTTTTTTTATCATCTTTATTTTCTAAATTTAATTTTACATATTCTTCTTCTGATATCTTTATCTTTTTAATAATATCTTTGTCTTCACGTATTTCCACTATAATATATTTCCTAAGAATATTCACTTCTGTTACTTTTCCTATTCCGGATTTTAATTTAATTTTACTGCCTAATTTAGGATATTTTTTTAAACTTTCTTTGTAGAACTCTGATTCATAGGATAAGCAACACATTAACCTTCCGCAAAGACCTGATACCTTTGATTGATTTAAAGCAATTTTTTGCATTTTCGCCATATTAATATGGATGGGTGTAAATTTTTGAATGAAAGAAGCACAGCATATTTCCCGTCCGCACATTCCGATACCACCGATCATTTTCGTACCATCTCTAACCCCGATTTGCCTTAACTCAATTTTTGTTTTAAATATTTTTGCTAAATCTTTAACCATCTCTCTAAAATCTACCCGTTCTTCAGAGGTAAAATAAAAAATAATTCTACTTTTGTCAAACAAATATTTAACATAAACTATTTTCATACTCAGCTTGAATTTCTTACTCTTTTCTTTAAAAATATTTAGGGCATTTTTTTCTTCTATTTTAATATTTTCCCATTTTTCCATATCCCTTTTATTTGTTTTTCGATATATATCTTTTAAAGGAATATCCGATTCATTACTATCTATAAGTTTATAAGGAATAACTACTTTTCCTATATCCAAGCCAATTGAGGTTTTTACAAGGCAATAATCTCCTTTTTTAAATTTTATTTTATCATCTATCCTAAAATAATAAATATAATTCGTTTTTGCAAATTTAAGACCTACTGCTTCGTTCAATATACCACCCCTGATAGTTTTATCACTAAACTTTCAAAAATTATATTTTTATTAGCATTTCTTTTCAAATATTCCTGAATCTGTAGAAGATAATCCAGTATATCAATTAACGTATTTTTTGAATACAGTTTAGCTTTTTCTTTTAATATTTTTAGTTTGTCGTTATTTACTATATATTTTTCAGAATTTAATTCTTTAATTATTAAAATATCACGGTACCATAATAAGATCATATCCAGAATTTCTTTTGATCTGCTGATATCTGAAAATATTTTTTCTTTTCGATTGAATATATCACAGTCAATTTTCCCCGGAATGATTTCGGCAACATTATTCAACAAATAATCCCTGCGATTAAAATATTCAACATCTGATAGTATGCTAAAGGCATTACCGATACTTCCATTTGCGATTCTCGAAACAAGCTTTGCTTTACTTATTTCCAAATTATTTTTTTTCAAAATAGCTTTTTCTATTTCCCCGGAAGATATGGTACTAAAATATAATACCTGACAGCGAGAAATAATTGTAGGCAAAATCGAACCGATATTTGAACAAATTAATATTATTATAGCATATTCCGGAGGTTCTTCGATTGTTTTCAACAGACAATTGGCAGCATCATCGGTCATTTTTTCTGCATTATTGAAAATGTATATTTTTTTACTATTTTCAAAAGGCTTTAAGTTAATCTCCCTTCTAAACTCACGAATTTGTTCAATTTTCAATGTCCCTTTCTCAGGTTCAATGATTTTTAAATCCGGGCAAATTTTTAGATTAATTTTTCTACATGAATTGCACTTTTCACAAGATTGCAAATTATCTTTTCTATTTGTACAGTTAATATTTTTTGCAAATTCTATCGCAGTTGTTTTTTTTCCTACACCTTCTTTCCCTGTAAATATATAAGAAGAAGAAATATTACCTTTTTTAATAGATTTTAATAAATGATTGACTGCTTTTTTTAGCCCGATGATATCATTAAAAGACATAATTATCTTTTACCATTCCTTATTTATTTTAAATTATATCAGCATACAGAAATTAAATAATAATTTTAAAACTAAAAGTATAAAGGGCAAAATCCGTATATATCTCATGAAGGGTATCTTGAAAAGTCAATAGGAAGAGAGAATTATATTAAAAAATTTACATTTACACTATAAACCATAACTTAAAACTAAAACTTTTTAAAAAATTAACCTGTTTACCTATTTACCAGTTAATTTATTCAATCAATTGCCTGGTTTTGGTATTAATTTATTAATTAAGTTATTTTTCGAATATATAATATGGTTTTGTTCTGTTTTCTTTCTACATGCTTCCGTCAACTTTTTATCCTAATTTTATATTTTGCGCTTTTCGTTTTTCGCTTATTTTTTCATTTACAATCCTTATTATATCATGAAATATTTCTTCTTTGCTTCTATTGGCATTAATTAGTTTTATTCTTTTTGCATTATCTTTTGCTATTTGATAGTATCCATCTCTAACTCTATCTAAAAATAGTTTGCCATTAATGATCTTTTTACTAATAAATTCTTCTTCAAATCTTATCTCTCTGGAATCACTAAAAGAAGTAGATCTTTTTAAGCCAATATTCGGTTCAATATCCAGTATGAAGGTTAGATCCGGAACAGCTTTACCCACAACCAAATGATTAAGATTATTTATTGTGTCAATATCTATTCCTCTCCCATAACCTTGATACGCAGTGGTTGAGTCAAAAAAACGGTCTGAAAGGACTGTTTCCCCTTTTTCTAAAGCGGGAATAATATTTAATCGTACATTTTCAGAACGTGAAGCCAAAAATAACAGCATTTCTGCTTTGTAATCCATTCCATTATTTTTTTGATCCAACAATATCTTACGAATTTCGTCACCGATTTTAGTGCCTCCCGGCTCTTTAGTTACCCTTACCGGAATGCCTTTTTTGTTTAAAAAATGAAAAAGCATTTTTACCTGGGTACTCTTTCCGCATCCTTCAAGACCTTCAAATGTAACAAATAAACCCTTTATCATAATAACCTCTTAGTATTTCTCCATAATTTATTTTTAAATTAAATATTCAATCAATTCAAAATTATATTTTTAATTTATTCCTTAATCAGTATTCTGCAAATATCAGTTAATGTAATAATTCCAACTAATTTTTTATTACGAGTAACTGGTAATCTTTGAACATTATTCCGAATGAGTAAATCAGCAGCTAAAACTTCATTATCATTTTCATTAACCGTAATAACATTTTTTTTTATGAAATCTTTTATGGGACGATTAGAATTTTCTTTTAAGCTCTTGGACAATTGAATAAACTCGGAAAGAATTGATCCGCTATTTATAATTCCCAGATAGTTAGGTAGTGTATCTTTAATAATGTCATGTTGGGAAATGAATCCAATCACTTCCTGTTCCTGATTAACTACAGGTACCCCCGTTATTTTATGTCGCGATAATATCTCCAATAAATTAAATAATTTACAATCTTTTAATACGCTGGTAACATCCCGAATCATGATATCTTTTATTTTCATCTATTCGTTTTTCTCCTGTGATTTATTTATAATTTTTTTATTTCAATATATTTACTGCATTCGTCAGCTTGTTTTCGTGAATCAAATTCTTCTTCTTCACATAGAGCGCTTGCCAGAGCGCAAGACATTGAAAATTTTATCGCTTCATCAAGAGATTTATTACCTTCAGTGAGTGAAACAGCAAATCCTGCGACCAATGCATCACCTGCACCGATTAAATTTACTATTTTATGATGTGTCGATTCAGCAAACCATATGTTGTTTTTAGTAGCAATCACGTCTTTTTCCTGTTTAAAAGAAACAACGCTTATTTCTGCACCTCTTGCTACTATTTCCTTTGCTGCATCTATGGCATTTTCTTTTTTATTTATTTCTATTCCAAACACTTTATTTGATTTTCTAATGTCAGGTTTTGCTAAAAAAGGCTGCTTTTCCAAACCTTTGCTAAATTGTTCTCCGGAGGTATTTAATATTGTCTTTACTCCTCTATTTTTTGCGATTTCTATCATTTTAGCATAAATATCCTCGGGAACTCCGGGAGGTATACTTCCTGAAAGAGTGACAATTTTACTTTGAGACATGATTCTATAAAAAATTGATAAAATCATCTCTAAATCATATTCAGTTACTCTGGGTCCGGTTTCACTCATCAGGGTATGCTGATTATTTTTTTTATTAAAAATAATCGTATTGCTTCTTGTTTTATTTTCAATATGCCAAAAGTTTGTAGTAATACCTAGTTTTCTTAGATCTTCCTCGATAATTCTTCCTCTGCCTCCCCCTAAAAAACCAATAGCAATGGTCTCTCTACCGCATGCTCTAACCACTTTAGATACATTAATTCCCTTACCGCCTGGATATATACTTGCATTATTCACTTGATTATATTGGTTTAAATGTAAATCATCAACTTCAAGCGTAACATCTAAAGCAGGATTCAGTGTAACGGTGGAAATCATTTTCTTGCCTCCCTTTTTTTATTTTAAGAATTACATTATCTTTAAAATTATAGCTTAATCAATCAACTTT
>CAZMLS010000101.1:0-6491 GCA_964567215.1 uncultured Atribacterota bacterium
CTGTGTACTGATGAAATTACCTGCCCGGTTAACAACACCTTAAATTTTTCTTTTTTAGAAAAACAGAATTCCCAAGAAAAAATTAAAAAGGGTACAAAAGTACATATTTCAGGAGGGGAAAAATGAAGATAAGAAGTTTACATATACTATTAGCTATAATAGTTATAGTAGGTGGAGGAATATTATTAGCAACTGAGTTTGGTTTTTATAAGACCATTAAAGAAAAGACTCCCGGAAAAATAACTGAAGGAGTTTATGTTATCTCAGATATTCGTGGCTCTCACACCTTAGAAGAGATCGAAAGATATTACCAATTACCCGCCTCCTCGGTCATAGAAGCTTTTGGATTAAAAGTAGATACCAATCCTGATACTTTTAAATTGAAAGATTTAAAAGAAATATTTAAACCTGCCGAGATTGAAGGAGAAGAATATATGATCGAAACAGATACGGTCAGAGTTTTTACCTCTCTCTATTCAAAAAATCCCTATATTTCCGATGAAACATTTTATTTGCCGGAAAGTACGGTGAATTATCTTGTAGAGAATAATAAACTTGACGAAAAAGAAAAGGAATATTGGTTAGGACACACTTTTAAAGCGGAATACTTAGAGGGTGATAATTTAGTTGGTTCGGAAACTTCTATCCTCTCGGAGAATACAGTGAAGGAGGTAGTTGAGGAAACAGAAGAATTTGAAATAACTGGCGCGACAACCATCCAGGAATTGCTCGATCAGGGAATAACCGAAGAAAAATTTGAAGAAATTTCCGGCCTTAAAGTACCGGAAGATAAGACGAGAACAGCAAAGGATTTTTTTGATGAAAAAGAGGTAGAATTTAAAGATATAAAAGATAAATTCAGGGAGATTTTAGGAATATAAATAATTTATAATTATTTTGCCAATATTTGTAAAAAAAATTTGACATAAAGATATTAATATTGTATCATTATATTAAGAAAGATTAAAAGGGATTATTTAATGAAATTAATTACCAGAAATACTGATTATGCAATACAGGCACTTTGTTGTATTGCGGGAAATAAAAGGGAAGTAATTTCAGCTGATTATATTGTTAAAGCTTTAGATATGCCGAGACCCTTTTTAAGAAGAATACTTCAGAAATTAAATAAAGAGGGAATTCTTTGTTCATACAAAGGAAAAGGTGGAGGCTTTGCTTTGGCAATACCTCCTAAAAAAATAATTATTACTGATTTGATGAAAATATTTCAAGGTCCCCTAAAGCTTAATGAATGTACATTTAGAAAAAATATTTGTCCAAATATTAAAGAATGTATCTTGAAGAAAAAAATAGATGAAATAGAGAAAGAAGTGATTTTCAGTCTAAAAAAGATTACTGTTGCCTCTTTATTAAAAGACAATAATGATTAAACAAAAATGTTCTAAATTTGAGAAAAGTTAATATGAAAGAAGAAAAAACAATGAGAGAAAGAGTAAAATATGCCCTAGAGAAAATAAGCGCATCTCTACAAGCAGACGGGGGAGATGTAGAATTAGTGGAAATAACTCCGGATGGAATAGTCAAGGTAAAATTAACCGGGGCTTGCTCAGGTTGTCCGATGAGTCAAATGACTTTAAAGACGGGCATTGGAAGAATACTAAAAAAGGAAATTCCGGAAGTAAAAGAAGTTGTCGAAGCATAACCATTAATATACGTTAAATTTATCTGAAGAATAAAATTTCTTATTCTAGAAATTATAAAAAGTATTTATTATTAGATGCTAAATAAAAAACGAAGGAGGTGAATAATAGAACATGATAGTGAGTTAAAAAAGTCCGATGAAAACTTATATAAAACGAAAGGAGAAAGGTTTATGTTAAGTGAAAAAATGGTGATGAAATTAAACTATCAGATTAATAGAGAGTTATATTCTGCTTATCTATATCTTTCAATGGCATCTTATGCTGACGCAGAAGGATTAAATGGATTTGCCAATTGGTTCAAAATTCAGGCAAAAGAAGAAGAGTTTCATGCAGAGAAGATGTATAATTATGTAAATCAACAAGGAAGAAGAGTAGTCCTGGAAGCCATCGAACAACCTCAAACAGATTTTACTTCCATGGTAGGTCTATTCGAACAAACTTTGAAGCATGAAAAAGTAGTGACTTCTTTGATTAATGGCTTGGTTAAACTTGCTCGAGAAGAAAATGATTATGCTACAGAGTCTTTTTTGCAATGGTATGTGACTGAACAGGTTGAAGAAGAAGCAAATCCCGCAGAGATGATACAAAAATTGAAGTATGTCGGGAAAGACGGTAGAGGTCTTTTAATGCTGGATAAAGAATTAGCAGCTCGGATATTTACACCTCCACCAGCAGAAGAATAAGTTATTGATAGATAGCTAATAATTTTGAGAAACAGATTTGATATTGTTAAATTACATATCAATTTTCTAAAAATAAAAGGAGGATTTAATAATGGAAAATAAGATGGAAGAAAAATTCCCTTTAATAGGGGATAAGTTACCTGAGATGGAAGTGCAGACGACACATGGGAAGAGGAAATTACCCGATGATTATTTAGGTAAATGGCTGGTTTTATTTAGTCATCCGGCAGATTTTACCCCAGTTTGCACTACCGAGTTTGTTGCTTTCGCCAAAAGGCATGAACAATTTAAAAAACTTAACTGTGAACTTCTTGGATTATCCATAGACCAGGTATTTTCCCACATTAAATGGGTGGAATGGATTGAAGAAAAATTAGGAGTAGAAATTAAATTTCCTATCATTGCTGATGATACCGGAAAAGTAGCTAAAAAATTGGGGATGATTCATCCCGGAGCAGGAACAAGCACAGTCAGAGCCGTCTTCCTTATCGATCCTAACAGCGTAATACGCCTCATATTATTCTATCCGGCTTCTGTTGGGAGAAATATGGATGAGATCTTAAGAGTTGTAAAGGCATTCCAGATTTCAGATGAATATAAAGTCGCTATACCTGCAAATTGGCCGAATAATGAGTTAATGAAAGATGAAGTGATCATTCCGCCACCTACAGATGTTGAAACTGCAAAAAAGAGATTAAAAAGCAAAGAATTCGAATGCTATGATTGGTGGCTTTGTCATAAAAAAATATAATAATAAGGAGGCTAAAAATGACTAAAAAATTCGAAGTTTATAAATGTGAAATTTGTGGAAATATTGTAGAGCTTTTGCATGAAGGGGCAGGTACTTTAGTCTGTTGCGGACAAGAAATGAAACTCATGGAAGAGCAAACCGCTGACCAGGCTACTGAAAAGCATGTTCCGGTAGTAGAAAAAGAAGCTTCCGGAATAAAAGCAACTGTCGGATCTACCTTGCATCCCATGGAAGAAAAACATTATATCGAATGGATTGAAACAATCACTAAAAAAGGAATTTCTCGAAAGTTTCTAAGACCCGGTGATAAGCCGGAATCTTTCTTTAAGGATGTTGAAGGATTAGAGAAAACCCGAGAGTATTGCAATATTCATGGATTATGGACCTACAAGGAAGAAAAGTAATACTGTTTTTTTTGAGAAGTAAATGGGATTTTTTGATTTTTAGATGGAAGGGTGTATTAAATTTAATACACCTCTTCCTCTATTTTTAAAAGGAGGCATAACGTGGATTTATCAGCTCTTTATCAAATAGGTTATGGCATTTATATCATTAGTTCAAAAAAAGAAAATAAAATCAACGGCCAAATCGCTAATACGGTTTTTCAGGTTACTTCTGATCCACCAGCGATTGCGATTAGCATCAATAAAAATAATTATACACATGAATGTATTTCTGAAAGCAAAGTCTTTGCTGTATCGGTTTTGGAGCAAGAAGTTAGTATGAAATTTATTGGAAAATTTGGCTTTGTTTGTGGAAGGGATGAAGATAAGTTTGCAGAAATAAAATATAAAATCGGAGTAACCGGCTCGCCAATTATTTTGGACAATACTTTAGCTTTTTTAGAAGCGGAAGTGATTCGGGAAGTCGATGTTGGCACACATACTTTATTTATTGGAAAAATTGTAAATGCTGGAAATATTAAGAAAGGGATACCTCTGACTTATAGCCATTACCATCAAATTAAGAAAGGTATTTCTCCTAAAGCAGCTCCCACATATATTCCGCAAGTGGATGAAAAATTAAATATAGAAAAAGAAAGAAAGGAGATGAATAAAATGGCAAAATATAAATGTACCGTGTGTGGTTATATTTATGAACCTGAAAAGGGTGATCCTGAATCAGGAATAAAACCGGGAACTCCCTTTGAAGAATTACCGGACGATTGGGAATGTCCGATATGTGGCGTAGGTAAAGATGAATTTGAAGAGGTGAAATAGAAATGGCGGTAAAAGAAATAAAAAAAGATATTTTCTTTGTTGGAGCAATAGATTGGGATAGGAGACTGTTTGATGAGCTTATTCCTCTTCCTGATGGAACCAGTTATAATTCTTATCTGATAAAAGGCGGAGAAAAGACCGCGCTAATTGATACGGTTGATCCGACCAAAGAAGATGATTTATTAGACAATCTAGATGATTTGAATATAGAGCATCTTGATTATTTAATTGTAAATCATGCTGAACAAGATCATTCCGGAGCCATTCCTTTAATATTAGAATTATTTGCTGAAGCAAAAGTAGTAACCAACGAGAAGTGTAAAAGAATTCTGGAAGAGCATCTTTTTATCAAAGAAGATAGGATTATCACTATTAATGATAATGACACGCTTTCTTTAGGCAATAAAACTTTGAAATTTATAGTTGCTCCCTGGGTACATTGGCCTGAAACCATGCTAACTTATTTGGAAGAAGATAAGATTTTATTCAGCTGTGACCTGTTCGGGGCACATATTGCCGAGAGTAATTTGTGGGTAGAAGATAAATCCAAGATTTATTTTGCTGCCAAGCGGTATTATGCAGAAATTATGATGCCTTTCCGTAAACAGATTAGAAAACATTTAGAGAGATTGAAAGGTTTTGAGATTAAAACTATTGCCCCCAGTCACGGCCAGATCTATTCTCATCCGGAATTTATTTTGTCGGCTTATAGAGAATGGATTTCTGATGAGGTGAAAAATGAAGTAATTATTCCCTATGTTTCCATGCACGGAAGTGTCGAGGAGATGGTGCATATCTTGACTGAAGAATTAATGAGAAAGGGAATAACTGTAAAACCATTCAACCTTACTAAAACCGATATTGGTGAATTAGCCATGGCTTTAGTAGATGCCGCTACGATTATCGTCGCTTCACCTACGGTGTTGGCCGGCGCACATCCTCAGATAGTTTCAGCAGTTTATCTGGCCAATGCCTTAAGGCCTAAACTAAGATATGCTTCGGTTATCGGTTCTTATGGATGGGGAGGAAAGATGCTGGAAAATATTAGTGCAATGATAGGCAATTTGAAAGTAGAAATCCTTTCTCCGGTAATAATAAAAGGCTATCCTAACGAAGAGGATTATAATTCTTTGTTGAAATTAGCAGGTGAAATAGTGAAAAAACATAAAAATCTATAAGTAATGATAATCCAAAAAGTAAATAAAAGGGAGATTAAGAACAAAATATTAAAAAAAGTTGTAGGAGAATGAAAATATGAAAGATTTAAAAGGAACCAAAACAGAGAAAAATTTAATGGAAGCCTTTGCGGGAGAATCAATGGCCCGAAATAAATATACTTATTTTGCATCCGTAGCCAAGAAAGCAGGGTATGAACAGATTGCCTCTATTTTTTTAGAAACAGCGGAAAACGAAAAAGAACATGCCAAATTGCATTTTAAAAAATTAAAGGGGATTGGTAATACAAGTGAAAATTTAAAAGCAGCAGCTGACGGTGAAAATTTCGAATGGACGGAAATGTATCCTAATATGGCCAAAGATGCAAGAGAAGAGGGGTTTGAAGAAATTGCCGGGATGTTTGAGGGGATTGCTGAAGTAGAGAAAAAACACGAAAAGCGGTACAAAGAACTTCTTAGTAAGCTGGAAAAAGATGAGGTTTTTAAGCGTGATGGTAAAGTGTATTGGAAGTGCCGGAATTGTGGATATATTCATGAAGGCACTGAAGCTCCGAAATTATGTCCGGTATGTTCCCATCCCAAGGCATATTTTGAACTATTAGCTGAAAATTATTAATTTCTTAATATTAAAAAATAAAATAGCATGAATAAATAAAATAATATACAATACCGGAAGAAATAAAATAAAAGAAAAAGTCTTAAAAAACGATTTTTTTATTAAGAAATAAAATATTTTTAAAGTTGAGAGGAAAGATGAAATGACAGAAGAAAAAACTATAAAAGAAAGAGTAAAAATTGCCCTGGAGAAGATAAAACCATCTCTACAGGCAGATGGTGGAGATGTGGAATTAGTAGATGTAACTTCTGATGGAATAGTAAAAGTTAGATTAAAAGGAGCATGCCTTGGCTGCCCGATGAGCCAGATGACTCTGCAGATGGGAATTGGCAGAACTTTAAAGAAAGAAATTTCTGAAGTAAAGGATGTTGTAGGAGTATAA
>CAZMLS010000102.1:0-2240 GCA_964567215.1 uncultured Atribacterota bacterium
TAAAAAGAAAACCGAATAATGTTGAATTAGGGCTTTATTCGGCCATGTGGTCGGAACACTGCAGTTACAAAAGTTCAAAACCTGTATTAAGCATTTTTCCTACTCAGGCGGATTGGGTTCTTTTTGGTCCGGGAGAAAATGCAGGTGCCATTGATATTGGAGAAGGTCTTGCTTTAACCATGAAAATCGAAAGTCATAATCATCCTTCAGCGGTTGAACCCTTTCATGGAGCTGCAACCGGTTCGGGAGGCGTAGTAAGGGATATTCTGTCAATGGGAGCTCGTCCTGTTGCACTGTTAGGTTCTTTGCGTTTCGGTAATTTTGAAGATTCGCATGTAAAATATTTGGTTGATGAAGCAACAAAGGGCCTGGCTTTTTATGGTAACGGAATCGAAGTTCCAACCATTGGTGGAGAAACTTATTTTTCAGATAGTTATCAGGGTAATCCTTTAGTAAATGCCATGTGTGTCGGTTTGGTAAAAAAGGAAGATATTGTTATTGCTGTTGCAGAAGGTACTGATAGTATCGTAATTTTAGCCGGGAGAAAAACAGGGAGAGATGGAGTCGGAAGCGCAAGCTTTGCCTCGCGGGAATTAGAAGGAGAAGAAACAGAAATAGATCATCCTGCTATTCCCCAGGGAGACCCTTTTATAGAAAAAAAATTAATAGAAGCATGTTTGGAAATAGCAAAAGAAGACCTTATCTTAGGAATGCAAGATTTAGGAGCAGCTGGATTGGTAAGCTCTAGCTGTGAAATGGCCAGTAAGGGAAATTGCGGAATAGAATTAGATCTTTCCTTGGTTCCAAGGAAAGAAAAAGGTATAACCCCGCGTGAGATTATGCTTTCCGAAACACAGGAAAGAATGTTGTTAGTTGCTAAAAAAGACAAACAGGAAAAAATAGGAGAAATATTTGATAAATGGGATACCGAATATACCGTAATAGGGAAGGTAACCAGTGACGGTATTTTACGTTTAAAAGAAGGAGAAAAAACAGTTGGCGAAGTACCGGCAAAATCTTTAGCGGAAGATGCGCCGATGCGATATTACCAGGGTAAAATTCCTGCTAAACTTAAAGAAGTACAAGAATTAAACCTGGAAGAGATTGCTCAACCAGAAGATTATAATCAGGCCTTGTTAAAAATATTAGCATCTCCTAATATTTGCAGTAAAGAATGGGTATGCAAAAATAATAAAAAAATAAATGCTGACGGGACTAAGGTATTATTATTCCCGGGAGATGATGCGGGCGTATTAAAAGTTGAAAATTATAAAAAGGGACTTGCTTTTACTACTGACGGCAATGGAAGATATTGTTATCTTGATCCTTTCGTCGGTGGAAAAATTGCAGTTGCTGAAGCAGCTCGAAATCTTTCGTGTAAAGGAGCTTTGCCTGTAGCAGTAACTGATTGTTTAAATTTTGGAAATCCTGAAAAAGAAGAAATCTTCTGGCAGCTGGAAGAATCAATCAAAGGGATTAGCGAAGCTTGCCGGGCATTGGAAACACCTGTTATCAGCGGGAATGTCAGTTTGAATAATGAAAGCAATGGTGAGGCCATTTATCCCACTCCTATAATTGGTATGGTCGGAATAATTGAGAATAGTGATCAGTTCTGCACTATGTCATTTAAAAATGAAGGTGACTTAGTTGTACTAATAGGAGAAAACAAAGAAGAAATTGGCGGAAGCGAATATTTAAAACTATTTCATGATTTGGAAACAGGATTGCCTCCTCAAATTGATTTATGTGCCGAAAAAGCAGTACAGGATAGTTGTCGGGAAAGTATTGAAGCCGGAATTCTATCTTCTGCACATGATTGTTCTGATGGCGGTTTAGCAGTGACTTTGGCAGAATGTTGCATGAAAGGTAAAAAAGGAGTTCAAATAGAGCTGGATGAAAAGTTCCGTAGTGATGCTGTACTTTTTGGAGAAACACAATCTCGCATTATTGTATCTCTTTCGGCGGAAAACTTGACTTCCTTGGAGACCATTGCCCATAAATATGAAGTGCCTTTAAAAATATTGGGAATAGTGTCCGGAGACAGCTTAAAGATAAAAGGACTCATTGATTTAAAAATAGAAGTGCTCACAGAAGCCTGGAAGGGAATTAAATAGGTTAGGAATTATGCATGAAGAATGTGGAATATTTGGAATTTACAGCAAGGGAAATAGTCAGGTAGATGTGGCCAGAATGACTTATTTTGGACTTTATGCCCTGCAGCACAGAGGACAGGAAAGTGC
>CAZMLS010000102.1:2340-6270 GCA_964567215.1 uncultured Atribacterota bacterium
GCAGAATATATTCGGGAAGTAGAAGCCGGTGAAATGATTATCATCGATAAAAACGGTATGAGATCATATCAGATATTACCGAAAGGAAATGAATCTATCTGTATTTTTGAATTTGTATATCTTGCACGTCCGGATAGTGATATTTTTGGAGAGAATGTCGCCGCTATCAGGCAAAAAATGGGGAGAAAGTTAGCTGAGGAACATCCGGTTGAAGCAGATATCGTGATACCTGTTCCTGATTCGGGAAGATATGCGGCATTAGGTTATTCTTACGGGTCCGGAATTCAATATGAGGAAGGTTTATTGAGAAACCATTATGTTGGAAGAACTTTTATTCAGCCCATGCAATCATTGAGAGAAAATTCTGTGAAAATAAAACTTTCTCCGATTAAAAAAATACTGGAAGGGAAAAGAGTTGTTCTGGTTGATGATTCTATTGTTCGGGGAACGACCAGTAAAAAGCTGATTAAAATGATCAGGGAGGCAGGAGCACAGGAAGTTCATTTAAGAATATGTTCTCCTCCGGTTATGTGTCCCTGCTTTTATGGTATTGATACCCCCAGTAAAAAGGATTTATGGGCACCTCATCACACTTTGGAGGAAACCAGGAAATGGCTGGGAGCAGATACTTTGGGACATATAAGCATTGAAGGATTGTCAGGAGTGTTTGATAAAATTCCAGCGACAAAATTTTGTAAAGCTTGCTTTAACGGGGAATACCCCATGTAAACAGTATATGGTTCGACTATACAGTATCGAGTATCTCCTATTTTCCTCCCCCTAGAGGGAGGGGGAGGATTAAGGCGGGGGTGAAACTGTCAACTAAGTCAAGCGGCAGATTTAAAAAGAAAGGAAATGATATTGCATGACTAAATCATACGAAGATGCAGGCGTAAATATTAATTTAGCCAATCAAATAGTTAAAGAGATAAAACCTTTGGTAAAGAAAACATTTACTTCGGGAGTCATGAGTGATATTGGCAGCTTCGGAGGTTTATTTTCTTTAGCAGGAGAAAAATGTGAAGAACCGGTATTGGTTTCCGGGACAGATGGTGTGGGAACAAAATTAAAAATAGCTTTTAATCTGGATAAACATGATACAGTCGGCATAGACCTGGTTGCTATGAGCGTTAATGATATTATTACCTGTGGAGCAAAACCTCTCTTTTTTTTAGATTATATTTCTACCGGTAAACTGGAAAAGCAAAAAACAATCAATCTCATTGAAGGGATTGTAAAAGGGTGTAAAATGGCCGGGTGTGCTTTGCTGGGTGGAGAAACTGCCGAGATGCCGGATTTTTATCCTCCGGGAGAATATGATTTAGCGGGCTTTGCCGTGGGAATAGTCGATAAGAAGAAAATAATCGATGGAAAAAATATCCAGGAAGGAAACAGAATCATTGGTTTAGCTTCTTCCGGTTTGCATAGCAATGGGTTCTCATTGGTTAGAAAAGTATTATTAGAAAATAAAAAATACCAGATGAGTGACAAAATAGATGGTCTGCAAAATACTTTGGGTGAAGAGCTGTTAAAACCAACCAAAATTTATGTAAAAGAGATTCTCGGTTTATTGAAAAAATTTGATATTTTAGGAATTGCCCATATCACCGGAGGCGGGCTTATCGAAAATATTCCCCGCATTTTACCTGAAGGATTATCTGTAGTAATAGATGCAAGCAGCTGGCAAAGACCTCCTGTCTTTTCGTTGATTCAAAAAGACGGAAACATCGCGAAACAGGAAATGTATCGGACTTTCAATATGGGCATAGGAATGGTGTTGATTGTACCTGAAAGTGAATCTGAAAAAATGTTAGTAGAACTTGAATCCATGAATTGTGAATCTTATATCATGGGTCAAGTGATTAAAGGAAATAAAAAGACAATTATAAAGTAATGACAACTTTGGTGCCAGGCACCAAAGTTGTCATTAAGGAGAAAATGATGATAAATATTGGCGTATTGGTTTCGGGAAGCGGGACCAATTTACTGGCAATTATAGAAGCAGTTAATACAGGAAAAATAGATGGGCTAATCCGCATCGTCATCAGTGATAAGTATGATGCATTTGCCCTCAGAAGAGCAAGATTTTATAATATCAAAACAAATTCTATCAATCCTGAAGGATTCGACAGTAGAGAAGGGTACGATAAAGAAATTGTATCTATATTAAAAGAAAAAGAAATTGAATTAGTGGTACTTGCCGGTTACATGAAGATATTATCCCCTTATTTTATAAATGCTTTTAAAGATAAGATTATGAATATTCATCCTGCCTTACTTCCTTCTTTTCCCGGATTACATGTTCAAAAGAAAGCCATTGATTATGGTGTAAAGGTTTCCGGTTGCACAGTTCATTTTGTTGATGAAGGATTAGATTCCGGTCCCATTATCATGCAAAAAGCAGTGAAAGTAAAAGAGAATGACACTGAAGAGACTTTGGCAAAAAGGATTTTAAAACAGGAACATAAGATCTATCCCCGTGCCATTCAATTATTCGCAGAGGAAAGATTAGAGATTATCGGAAGAAAGGTTTTAATTAAAGAAAGGCAATATTAAAATGAAAATATTAGTCATAGGAAGCGGCGGTCGGGAACATGCTCTGGTTTGGAAAATCAATCAAAGTCCAAAAGTATCTAAAATATATTGTGCCCCCGGTAATGCCGGGATTTCACAATTAGCACAATGTATCGATATAGGACCTGATAAGATAACGGCATTAGCTGATTTTGCGCAAGATAAAAAAATTGACTTAACTGTAGTCGGACCGGAATTATCATTGTCCATGGGAATCGTTGATGAATTTACAAAAAGAGGATTAAAAATATTCGGTCCCACTAAAATGGCAACAGAGATAGAATCAAGTAAAGTTTTTTCAAAATATATGATGAAAAAATATCTTATTCCCACTGCTGATTATTCTACTTTTACCGACACCAAAGAAGCGATTGCTTATATCAAAAAAAAGCCATTTCCCCTGGTATTAAAGGCAGATGGTTTGGCGGCAGGCAAGGGCGTATTCATTGTCCGCGATGCTGATGAAGCAAAAGCAGCACTCGATTCCCTGATGAATGAAAAAATATTCGGGGATGCCGGCCTTCAGGTGATTGTAGAAGATTACTTAGAGGGAGAAGAAGTATCGGTACTGGCTTTTAGTGACGGAGAAACCGTGATTCCCATGGTGTCATCCCAGGACCATAAAAAGATATTTGATGATGACCTGGGACCCAATACCGGAGGAATGGGCGCGTACACTCCTGTTCCGTTTTATGATAAACATGCTGAAAATGAAGTTTTGGAAGGCATTCTAAAACCCATCATTTCAGGCCTGAAAAAAGAAGGCCGGGAATATAAAGGGGTTATTTATGCCGGATTGGTTTTTACCAAAGAAGGGATAAAGGTATTGGAATTCAATGCCCGATTTGGTGACCCTGAAACCCAGGTTCTTTTACCGGGATTAGAGACAGATATCGTTGAAATATTTATGGCGGTCATCGAAGGTCAATTAGCTAAAATAGATATTAAGTGGAATAATAATGCTGTCGTTTGTGTTGTTGCAGCTTCAGGAGGTTATCCTGCGAAATATCAAAAAGGAAAAAGAATTTCCGGATTAGAAAAACTGGAAAACAAAAATGATAGTTACATCTTCCACGCAGGTACAAAATTCCAGGAAGAGGAAATAACAACCTCCGGCGGAAGAGTATTAGGGATGACGGCCTGGGCGGAAAATATAAAGGAAGCTAAAAGAATGGCTTATGAAGGCATGGAAAAGATTTGTTTCGAAGATATGTACTATCGGAAAGATATTGCCCAAAAAGCGATAAAGTAAAACGCAAATGTCATTCCTGTAAATGCGGGAATTTAGAATAACTCCTGAATAGATAAGGAACAATATTAAATTCTTATTTAATGATGAAAGCAAAAAAAGGAAGG
>CAZMLS010000103.1:0-6173 GCA_964567215.1 uncultured Atribacterota bacterium
AGCTGCTCCTTTGATTCCTAAATAAGGGAAGCGCCACCATCCAAAAATTAAAAAAGGATCAAGGATAAGATTCAAAGAAACAGTAAATAAGTTGATATACATTGGAGTGACCGTATCACCTTTGGCAGATAAAATGCTCTGAAAAGTGAACGAGATAAACATAAAAGGTATTCCCAAAAATATAAGTCGCATATAAATAATTGCCGATTTAGCAACAGTCGCTGACTTTGTTATTAATGGTACTATTTGGGGAGTGAAGATAACTCCGGAGATAGCCACAATCAATCCAAATATAATAGAGAGGGAAAGTAATTGATTGGCGACTAAATTTGCATTTTCTTTTTCTCCTGCTCCGGTGTATTGAGAAATTAAAGCAATTCCCGCTATTCCAAATCCAAATGAAAGCGCAATAAGAAACCAGATAACAGGCCAGGATATTTGTAAACCGGCTACTGCTCCTCCACTTTCCGCCGGGGGAAGGTGACCAAGCCAGAACGTATCGGCAAGGTGATACAGAGTATGTAAAAATTCGGAAATCATAATCGGCAGGCTTAATAAGAACATAGTTTTTAAAGGGCTGCCGGTTAAAATCTCTTTACGGGTTATTTTTCTCATCCTGTCTCCCTGTTATAATACGACTCCTGACAATATAACAATTTTTTGTATATTATACAATCTCTATTTCTATATGTTTTCCTTCTTCTTCCTCTGTAACATCCACAATTTTTCCGGTAAATTCCGGATCATTCATTGCTTTGCTTAATTCTTCCATATCAATTGGAATGTTTTCACCGCCGACATCCAGTGTATTTTTTCCCATTTTGCCAGCGAATTTTAAACCCCAATTGATCAAGCTAAATGGAAGTGTAACATTTACCTGAGGTTTTTCTCCTTTGGTTACATGAATTTTTAAGAATCTTTTTTTCTTTGTAGAGAGAGGGGTAGTATCCTCTTCTTCTTTAGTTTCTTTTAAGGCCTCCAGAAGCTCTGATGCTTCCTCGCTGGTTATTTTCTTTTCTTCCAGCATTTCCAGAACCTTTTTTATTTCTTCTTTCATTTTTTTAAACTCCTTTTTTAATTTTATTTTTAGTAAATAAATTTTTATTTATTGTTTTATTTCCTTCATTAATTTTATCGCCTCGGCAGCGGTAATTTCTCCTCTTTCCAGGGTATTTAAAATTTCTTTTTCCTTCAGCCCTTCGCTTTTATTAAACAATCCCAGAGTAATTAGCAATTTATCCAAACGATTTTTTACAGTAGGGTAAGAGATACCCATCCTTTCCTGAACCTCTTTGATATTTCCTCTGGAGCGAAGAAATGCAATTAAAAATTTACTGTCTTCATCAGAGAGAGATAGAAGTTTGTTTATAGGGAATTCTCCCTGAATTGTGCTGCTACATTTAGGGCATTTTAACTCTGTAATCTCCAGGATAGAGTTACAAGCCGGGCAAAGAGTCGGAATTTTCTTCATTATTCACCTCCATATTAATATTATTAAAGTAATTATTAATAATATTAATGTAATTATAATATAATGTCAAGAAATAATTAATAATATAATAATATCTATTAAAATATTTAGAATCCCTGATATTATTTTTTCAATAATCTAAACATGAAATTAATTAATCAAATAACTAATTTTTAACGCGATAGTTAATGCCTGATAGAATATCCTCTACTTGAAATTATAGTTTTTTTAACATAAAATGAACTATGCTGAAAGCTAAAGATAAAAAATATAAAGTAAGAGAGGAGTAAATAATTTTAGATATTAAATTTAGAATTAATGATAGATAGAATTGGAGGTATGAAAAGTGGAAGATAGAGAAAAAATAGTATATAAATTACTTGAAGAATTAGGGATAAAATATGAAAAGCGAATTCATCAACCAGTATATACTTGTGAAGAATCAGGTAAATATACATCAGATTTAAGAGGTAGTCATTGTAAAAACTTATTTTTAAGAAACAAGAAAGGAAATAATCATTATTTAGTCGTCATTGAAGAGAATAAAACATTAAACATTAAAGATTTTGAGAAAAGAATAAATGAAAAAAATCTAAGCTTCGCTTCTGAAAAAAGAATGATGAAATATCTTGGATTGACTCCCGGTTCAGTATCTATATTTGGATTAATAAACGATAAAGAAAAAAAAGTAGTAGTATATTTAGACGAAGATGTATTTACAAAAGGATATATAAATTTTCACCCAAATGTAAATACAGTTACATTAAATATTGATATTAATGATTTTAAAAAATATTTAAAATGGTCTGGAAATGAAATAAATATGATTAATATTTAATATAATATGTCAGAGCAAACGTACCTTTAAAATTTATTAATAGATTTAATATTTTCATTTTTTTAAGAAAAAAGAAGGAATATAAGCAGTATAAGTAGTATTCCTTAATAAAGGAATCCGGATAATTTTTCATAAACTAAAAATAAGAATTTTTCCGTAAAAGGAACAGTAAGATGAAATTAAAAATATCCAAAAATCTCAAAAAATTAATAGTCAAGACCGGGAGAGAATTATATAAGCAAAATTTAACCATTGGGACCTGGGGAAATATTAGCGCTTTAGATCCTGAAACTGGTTTGATTTATATTAAACCCAGTGCAATGGATTATAACGAAATTAATCTTGAAGACATCATTGTGGTCAATAGAGAAGGAGAAGTTATAGAGGGAGTTAGAAAACCATCTATTGAAACCCCTATGCATCTAGCGGTATATAATAACAGGGAAGATGTGGGAGCAGTAGTGCATTATCATTCTATTTACTCAAGCGTATTGGCAGTTACGGGATTAAGTCTTCCGGGAATTTGCGAAGATTTTGTGCAGATAGTGGGGGATAAAGTTATATGTTCGAAATATGCTTTGCCTGGTTCAAAAGAATTAGCAATAAATGCGGTTGTTGGATTGGGTAATAGGAATGCAGTTTTTCTCACTAATCATGGAACTCTCTGTGTAGGTAAAGACATGAAAGAAGCGATGAAGGTCTCTTATGTAGTGGAAAAGACTGCGCAAATTTACATATTGAGTAAAAATGTTGGAAAGTGCAAAATAATATCTGAAGAAGATATTAAGGTAATGCAAGATTTTGCCAGGAATGTCTATGGAAAAAAGTAAGATGAGCCAAAGCAAATAATTTAAGTTAAGTTTTTTAGGTTTAGGAGCAGGAAAAAAGTGAAAAAAAGTAGTACGCTAAAGATAAAATCATCAAGAGATACAGATATTTTATCGGAACAAGAAAAAAAAATATCAAAAGATATCACTAAACAAAAACAAATTGATGAAAAATCTCAATCGTTCACCAATGATATATTAGATGCATCTTCAATGGGAATTTTTTTACTGGATTCTGATTTTAAAGTAGTTTGGATCAATCATGCTATCGAAGACTATTTTGGACTGCAAAGAGAAAAAGTTATCGGTAAAGATAAAAAAAAATTAATCAAGAAAAACATAAGACAAATATTTGAAAACCCACATGAATTTACTCAAAAAATATTTTCCACATATGATACTAACACCTATATTGAGAATTTCGAGTGCCATGTCCTTCCAAAAGGAAAGAGAAAAGAGCGCTGGTTAGAACACTTTAGCCAGCCCATTACATCCGGACTTTACATTGGAGGAAGAATAGAGCATTATTTTGATATCTCCAATCGTAAACGCACCGAATCAATACTCTTGCAAAGCCAACAGGAATTTGCCAGTCTATTCGATAATATGTCAGAAGCTCTGGTTTATATAGATAACAATGGACATGTTTTAAATATTAATTCTCGCTTTACAGAGATATTCGGCTATACCCTTGATGAGATAAAAGGAAGAAATATTGATGGTGGTATGATACATTCTTCAAAAATGCTTCTTGAAGCCAGTATGCTTACCAAGAAATCACTAAAAGGATTTGTCAATTACGAAACAACAAGAATACGAAAAGACGGCAGCGAATTTCCGGTTTTTATTTCTTCTTCGCCGGTTAAAATCAATGATAAACTAAATGGAATTATCACTTTATACCAGGATATCACTGAAAGGAAAAACTCGGAAGAAAAATTACGTCAGAGCGAAGAAAAGTTTTCCGGTATTTTTCATAATTTTCCTGAAGCAGCTTTTTATGAAGATACAAATGGCACTATTCTTGATGTAAATCCTTTATTTACTGAGCTTTTCGGTTATACAAAAAAAGAAGTTATTGGTAAAAAAATTGATGATGTTGGAATATATCCTCCAGAAAGAAGGAAAGAGGGTAAAAGTCTAAGTATTAAAGCTTTAAAAAAAGAATGTAAAAATATTAAAACAGTCCGAAAACATAAAGACGGAAAACTAGTTCATGTAGAAATATCGACTTCATTTGTAAGAATAAATAAAAAGATTACCGGTGTTATTGCTTTATATAAGGATATCTCTGAACAAAAACAAAATGAAAAAAATCAAAAGGTTTTGTACAATATTTCCAAAGCTGCCAATTCTAATATCTCTCTTAAAAAACTCTATTCCTTTATCCATAAAGAACTATATAAAATAATTGATACCACCAATTTTCATATCTTTCTTTATAATAAAAATAAATCAATTTTTACCTATTATAGTGATAAAAAAGATAATTTCTACAAAATGCAGAAAATAAGTAATTCCGATAATCTTGCTTCATACGTCTCGAAAACAGGTGAATCCATCTTGGTAAATTATCAGCAAATTTTAAAAATGGCATCTCAAGGCAAAATAAATCTCTCTAAATTAGGTACTTTGACTGAAAATGTTCTCTGGCTAGGAGTACCTTTAAAAATAAAAGGAAATATTATTGGTTCTATGGCAGTGTTGAGCTATACCAACCCACACCTCTATAATGAAAAAGATATCAAACTTATGGAGTTTGTCTCGGAACAGGTAGCTACAGCTATTGAGAGAAAACGCACTGAAGAGGCACTTCAGGCAAGCCAGCAGGAATTTGCCAGTCTCTTTAATAGCAGTCCAGAAGCCTTAGTTTACGTAGACGAAAAGGGTAATATTTTAGATATTAATTCTCAATTTACTAAATTATTCGGTTATATTTTAGAGGAAATCAAAGGTAGAAATATTAATGATGAGATAATACACCCACAGGATAAAACGGGAGAAGCCGAAGATCTACATCAAAAATCATTATCCAGTAGTTATTATAATTACGAATCTATAAGAAAAAAGAAAGATGGACTACTCTTTCCAGTTATTATTTCCTGCTCTCCGGTAATAATTGAAGATAAACTTAAAGGAAGAATAATATCCTATCGGGATATCACCAAGCGTAAACAAAATGAAAAAATACAAAAGGTTTTATACAATATCTCCAAAGCCGCAAACTCTCCGATATCTCTTAATCAACTTTATAGAACCATCCATAAAGAATTAGATACCGTTATAGATACTACTAATTTCTTTATTGCCTTAGCAGATTATCAAAAGGATGAGGTCTGTTTCCCCTATTTTGTAGATGAAAAAGATGATTTTACTCCCATTGCAAATTTTAGTAAGAGTAAATCCCTTACTTCTCATGTTGTAAAAAACGGCAGATCTCTACTAATTGACTATAAAGGGCGAGATAACCTGATTTCCCAGAGAAAGTTAATTGTTTTAGGTTATACTACTAATAAACTAAATTGGTTAGGAGTCCCCTTAAAGATAAAAGATAAGGTAATAGGTGCTATGGTTGTCCAAAGTTATACTAATCCTGATCTTTACCACGAAGAAGATATCAAACTTATGGAATTCATTTCCGAACAAGTAGCTACTGTTATAGAGAGAAAAAGAACAGAAGAGAAGCTGCAAGGCTTGGCCCATTATGATAGCCTTACAGGAACCTATAATAGAGGGTATGGTTTATCCCTTTTAAAACAACAATTGAAATTAGCAAAAAGAAAGAAATCTCCCTTATTATTAGCTTTTACCGATATAGATAAACTTAAAGATATCAATGATGAATATGGCCATGAAGAAGGGGATATGGCTATGGTCCAAGTAGCAAAACTTTTTAAATCTATCCTTAGAGAGGTAGATATTATCACTCGAATGGGAGGGGATGAATTCTTAGTAATTTTCCTGGATAGTACTTTAAACGAAATACCTATAATTAAAAAGAGATTAAACAAAGAATTAGCCAGGTTGAATCAGATTT
>CAZMLS010000104.1:0-1198 GCA_964567215.1 uncultured Atribacterota bacterium
TTCGAAGAAGTGACCTCCGGTGATCAAATTTCCCTGAACTATATCCCAACTATCCTGCCTCCCAAAAAATATTTCATGCCCCAAAATGAGATTATTGCAACCTATGATGTTTCCAAAGGTCAGAACATGAAAAGAGTCGTAGAATATGAGGAAATGGTCCTTTTTGGAGTGCATACCTGTGATTTAGCCGGAATACAGTGTTTAAATATTGCTTTTTCAGAAAATCCAAAAGATATAAATTATAATATTAGAAAAAATAAAATCATTATTATCGGGTATGAATGTAATAATTATTGCGATGAATACGCCTCATGTGGATTAATGCAGAATCATCTTCCAAAGGGTGGCTATGATCTTTTTTTTACCAATCTGGAAAATGGTAAATTTATCATCCATATGCATACTTTGGTGGGCGAAAAACTGATAAAAAAATCGGCATTTATTAAAAAAGCGAGTGAAGCCGATATGCAGTCACTTAATGATTTAAGAGAAAGAAAAAGAAAAATATTTGAAAAAAATGAAGTTCCCATCGAATACGAAAAAATTCCGGAGCTTTTTGATAAGGTCTATGATAGTAAAATATGGGATGAATTAGGAAAAAAATGTCTGGCATGCGGTAACTGTACCAATGTATGTCCAACCTGTTATTGTTTTGATATTATTGATGAATCAAATCTTGACCTTAAAACCGGATACCGTTATAGGAAATGGGATTCCTGCCAGAATGAAGATTTTGCAAAAGTAGCCGGCGGTGAGAATTTTCGTCCTGAAAGAGCTGCAAGGCAACGTCACCGTTATTTCCGTAAATTTCGATATCCAATTGATAGATTTTCACGTTTTTTTTGTACCGGTTGTGGTCGTTGCAGCCGGGCATGTATGGCAAATATAAATTTAAAAGAGACCTTAACTCAATTAGTAAAAGAACAGGGAATGGAAAATCCCAATGCCGGATATAGAGGATAGTCATGAAAACACTAAAATTGAAAGTATCGGAATATGATATAAAAGTGGGAAAAATTCTTCGCGTGAAACAATTAACCGACATGGAAAAGCTTTTTGAGATTGTCCTTCCTGAAGAGGAAAATTTAAACCATCTTCCCGGACAATTTGTTGTTATTTCCATGTTGGGTGTTGGAGAAGCTCCTTTTTCCATTTCTTCCTCTCCTACTAAATTGGGTTCTTTTGAACTGGTTATACG
>CAZMLS010000104.1:1298-2938 GCA_964567215.1 uncultured Atribacterota bacterium
GGTAATGTTGGATTGATAACATCGCTTATACCCGGTATTGATCTGGTTCCGGAAAGGACTTTTGCCCTGGTGGTTGGTCCATCGGTGATGTATAAATATGTCATCACCGAACTTTTAAAGAAAGAAATCCCGGATAGACAAATTCTGGTATCCCTTGAACGACATATGAAATGTGGGCTTGGAAAATGCGGACATTGCCAGATTAACCACTTTTATTGTTGTAAGGATGGTCCCATTTTTTCTTATGATCAAATTAAAGATATAAAAGAGAGTATATAATGAAAAAACCAAAAGTTGCATTCTTTGATTTTGCCTGTTGTGAAGGTTGCCAATTACAGGTAACCAATATGGGAGAAACGCTTCTTGACCTGCTTGGTGTTATTGATGTCGTAGAATTTCGTGAAGCAATGTCTGAAAAATGGGAAGGAGAATACGATATTGCAATCATTGAAGGGAGTATTACTACTACACATGCGGTTGAACTCATTAAAAAAATCAGAGACAGATCAAAGGTTTTAATTGCCTACGGTTCCTGCGCCACAATTGGTGGAGTGAATGGCATGAAAAATAATTTTAAATTAAAGGATATAAGAAAAGAAGTCTACGGGGAAGACTACAAATATTTTGATACTATAAAAACACGGGCAGTTCATCAAGTGGTCAAAGTAGATTACTTTGTTCACGGATGCCCGGTATATATCCCGGAATTTTTAAAGGTGATGAAGGCTGTATTGGCCGGACTTCCTTATCAAGTACCGGATTATTCGGTGTGTGTGGAATGCAAATTAAATGAAAATGTTTGTATGTATGACCGGGGATTAACCTGCCTTGGACCGATTACCCGGGCCGGCTGTAATTCCTGGTGCATCAACAATAATAATATTTGTTATGGTTGCCGGGGGATGGTTTCCAATCCCAATGAAAATGGGGCAAAAGATGTCATCGAAAAATATAATATCCCCATGGCTATGATTTTGAATAAAATGAACATGTATAATAAATGTAGAGAATTGGATGAGGAAAAAGATGACAAAAAGAACCGTTAATGTAAATGTAGAATATTTGACCAGAGTAGAAGGACACGGAAATATCGTGGTGAATGTAAACGAGGGTATACTAGAGAAATGCGAGCTTCAAATTGTCGAAGCTCCGCGATTATTTGAAGGCATGTTACAGGGCAGGTCTATATTTGAAGCTCAGCATATTACTTCGCGAATATGCGGTATCTGCTCCTGTGGACATACTTTAGCTTCTATTCAAGCAGCTGAAGATGCGATTGGATTCACACCATCCAAACAGACTACTGAACTAAGAAAATTCCTTCTGCATATGGAAAATTTAGACAGCCATATTCTTCATATCTACCTTCTGGTTGCTCCGGACTTGTTGGGAGTAAAGAGTTTTGTTCCCTTGATAAAGTCACATAACCAGGTAGTTCGGCGTGCTTTAAAAATGAAAAAGGCATGTAATGATGTCTGTGATATCCTGGTAGGTCGCCATATTCATCCTATCTCATCCATTGTCGGTGGATTTACCAAGCTTCCGCGAGAAAAAGAGTTGGATACCATGCTGGATATCTTATATGATATGCGTCCCGGAATGGATGAAACCATTGAACTTGCAACAGGATTTAAGTTTCC
>CAZMLS010000104.1:3038-6112 GCA_964567215.1 uncultured Atribacterota bacterium
TGGAAGACGGAATAAGGATTTTGGAAGACTTCAAGAAAAAAGGAATCAACTACGATGAAGAAATCATTGTGGGGTTGAACGAGCAAAATGCTATCAAGGTAAAATCCGGCACAGGCGTAGGCGCAGTGGAAGTTCCGAGAGGAATCCTGTTTCATAATTATCAGGTTGATGAAAAGGGAATTATCATCAAGGCAAACTGTGTTATACCTACGAATCAGAATGTCAATAATATTGAAAGGGATATGAAAAAATTAGTACCTGAAATTCTTCATAAATCCGATGAAGATATTACTTTAGGGCTAGAGATGCTGGTTAGAGCATATGATCCCTGCATATCCTGCTCCGCTCATTTCTTGAATGTAAAATATGTTAACCGCTGAATTAAACGATTTGTTCACCTTTTCTGATAAAAATCCGTTATTGATAATTACTATCGGAAATAGCTATCGTTCTGATGACGGTGTGGGACCTTATATCGCACGGCAAATCAATAAATATAAAAAAGACTTCACTATTCTCAACGCTGAAGACCAACCGGAAAACATCATTGACGAAGCAACCCGATTAAAACCCGGTAAAATAGTCATTATCGATGCAGCAGATTTTGGCGGCATGCCTGGGGAAATTAGACTAATTGAAAAAAAAGATATTCCTGATACATCTCTAAGCACCCATTCTTTTTCTCCAAACATATTGGCCGCTATTATCGAAGAAGACACAGGGGCGGATGTCCTTTTTTTGGGTATTCAACCCGAAAGTATTCGGTTTGGAGAGGGAATATCCAAACCGGTGAAAGAAGCAGCCAAAAGAATCATATTCTACCTAGAAAAGAAGGAATGAAAAATATCATAAAAATGGCTACCTCCTGTAAAAATCTTCAAATTCTGCAACTTTTTATATTACAATAATTTTCTTTTCCCATAGCTTCATAAAAATTTTTTATATGAGACAAATTAGTGAAATATTTTTTGAATGACAATAAAAATAAAACTCTATGCTACAATTATTTACCGATTGAAATCAAACGCAAAGTTAATATTGTGAGAATCCTCTTGTTATATGTTTATAAATTTTTTATAATGAGCTGGTATAAAATGATTTCCCAAATTATCAGCAATAAAGTGAAATTTGTAAATTAGTAAAGTAAAGAAGGAGATTGGAAGAATATAATGAAAATATTAGCAGTGGATTTTGATGGAGTCATTAGCGATAGCGCCTTAAAAGCTTTATTTGTAAGTCACAACGTTTATTGTAAATATTCAGATTTGAAAGTAAAGAAAAATTTTGGCGGGAAATTGTTTACTTTTGAGAATTGGGAATTAATGAAAAAAGAATATAAAAAAGAAATGGAGTATTATCATCGCCTAAGGTCTTACATCGAAATATCAGGTGATTTTTTCGCTATTATTAAAGTGATTGAAGAGCAGATTCAAATTAAGGACCAGCAGGAATTCATTGCTTACCGTAACCAGCTAAAATTCGATTATCATTTTTTTTTAGAATTATTTTTTAAAGAAAAAGAAGAATGGCAGCGAGAAAATTTTAAGAAATGGTTTTTTCTGTCACCTGTTTTTCATGAAGTAGTCAAGGGAATTCAACGATTTCAGCATGAAAGTCAAAAAGTGGTCATTGCCACCTCTAATCTTGGAGAAGCCATTCATCGGGCTTTTCAACCGGAATTTCTTGGTTTTGAAATGGACATTGAAGATATTTTTGATAAAAACTTTGGCAAGCATAAAGCAGAACATATGCAGGCTATTGCTAATAAATATGGCGTTGCATTGGAAGATATTTATTTTGTTGATGACCAATTAAGTTATCTTAGGGGAACCGATGCCCTGGGGGTAAATGTTTTTTTGGCGGGATGGGGTTATTGTGCTGAAAGCCAGAAAGAGGAAGCGAAAAAAGAACAAATCCCCGTAATTGAAAATGAAAAAGATTTTTATCCGGTGTTAAAGAAAGTTTTAGGTTAAGGACACAACTTTTTCGTATAATCCTACTTGGCTATTAATGGAATTATCTAATGTTTTAAATATTATTAACAAGTATCATTTAATATCAGTATTGCGGAAGATTATTTTATTCATTTTTGGAGGTTAATTAAAATGAGAAAAAATAAACTTAGAGAAAAGTTAAAAGATGTGAAACCTACACTAGGAACTCGCCTTTTTAGTGTTTGGCCGGGAATGGTTGAAATTGTAGGACATACGGGTCTATTTGATTATGTAGAATTTTTAGGAGAATATTCACCCTGGGATCTACATGATTTGGAAAACTATGGAAAAACGGTGGAACTCTTTGATATGTCATCTATGATCAAAGTAGATCAAAACAACAGAGCCTTTATTGCCCAGAGAGTCCTGGGTTCAGGAATACAAAATATCCTTTTTACGGATATTAGAACCGTAGAAGAAGCCAGAGAATGTGTACGTATTGTTAGGGCCGAAACTCCTTCTGCAAAGGGAATCAACGGAGCAGCTAATCGGCGGAATGTGGGATATTATTTGGAAGCCGGTTCTCTCAAATATGTAAAAGCTATGGATGAAGCCGTTGTAGCCTTAATGATTGAAAAAAAAGAAGCGGTGGATAATCTAGAAGAAATCCTTTCTGTGGAAGGTATAGATATGGTGCAATTTGGTCCCGGTGATTACTCTTTAAGCTTAGGATATCCGGGGGAGCGTAATCATCCTGCAGTACAGGAAGCTGAGTTGAAAACAATTGAAACAGCAATAAGAAAAGGTATCCGTCCACGGGTTGAGATAGGTTCTATCAATTACAAGATGGAAGATCTGCAAAAATATGTGGAGTTAGGAGTGAAAGATTTTAGTCTTCCCAGTGAGGGAAAAATAATCTATGAATGGTTAAAAAAACATGGGAAAAATATAAGAGGATCATTATTCAATTAATTGAATTTTAAAAAGTTTTTCTTCCAATAAACTAAAACAAATCCATGTTTTTTATATTCTTTGATATTTATCCTGATTTATTTGTAATCAAAAACCCCATGATTTGCTGTTAATACATTGATATGTAGCAAATCATGGGGTTTTATTTTTTCATTGCTTTTATTTTAA
>CAZMLS010000105.1:0-6097 GCA_964567215.1 uncultured Atribacterota bacterium
AGCAATGGTAGCAAATCTCACCGGCAAAACTGTGTGTTCGTTCATTGCCTCTTCAATCGCCCTCTCATGTGCAAGCATATTTTTCCTCGATACTGTATATTTTATGATTGGGGAATTGCTCACCACAGCTGCAATATCTTTAAAACAAATGGTATATACTTCATCCCCTCTGCCACCAATCCCTATTAAACCGAAAGCTTTAGCAGCTTCTGTTCCTATAATGCAATAAATATATATTCCTTCTTTCTCCATTTCAGTTTCTTACCTTTACTAATATTTTGTTCTTTTCAAATTCTTTCTCATTAAAAGATAAGCCATCTTCTTTGCCCACCTGTTTGCAAGCCTCGCCATAGTCGCCAAGTATCTTGTATGCTTTAGTTACTTCATCAAATTCTTTTTCTATCCCGGGAGTATTTGGGTTTCTATCGGGATGAAAAGAAAGGGCTAATTTCCTATAGGTTTTTTTTAGCTCATTTTGTGTTGCAAAATCATTCGAAAGCCTAAGTTTCTTTTTTGCCCAATCTATTTCTTTAAATTGCATTTTCTTTATCTCAAGCGTGTAAAAACTATAAGGAGGAAGTGGGCCAACACATCTAAAATTCAACTTATCGTCAAACTCATTATTCAGGCTTTCTATTTTTTCGTAAAATTCTGTTTGCTTAGATTTATCGATTAAAAAAGCCGAATTAATAACCATCTTATCATCCATAAGTTCGTGTACTTTAAGGTCATGACTAACCTCCTTTAGTGCATTTTGTATCTTGAAAGCATATTTTCCCCTTTTATTTTCCAATGCTTTCTTGAGTATAATCCCTACCTTCATCTGGTCATCTACCGTTATCTTTTTAGAGTTAGCTAATAGGTTTTCCTTGAATTCCTTAATCTCTTTTTCCTCGCCGGTCTCTTTCAAGATTGAAACGAAATCTTTCCAAGTTGAAATAATATCAATTTCTATTATGTTTTTTATCTTTTTGAATATGTCCTCTATAAGATTGTATCCTTTATTCAAAATATCTTTGACATCATTTTCATCTGCAGCAAATGTCCCCAATCTCATGGGGATGATTGTATATTCAAGGTTCATAATTTTTTCAATGACCTTTTGATGCCAAACCAACAGCTCCGCCAAGGTATCCTTGCGACAATAAGTATAGTCAATTATCTCAGAGTTACTTACTACTATTGAGACATCTTGATAAGGAATTGTAGTTACCTTCTTTCCATTAATTCCAGTAAAACTAAATTCTTTTTTTTGGGGTTCTTCTATAAAACCATAGACATATTTACCTGCTGGCATTATTCCTTCCTCTTTCTTTTTATTGCTGGATTTTTAAATCTATAAATTAATGAGCTTTCAGCGACTCAATGGCTTCTTTGAAATGCTTTAAGGAAATTTTAAATTGTGTGATATCATCATTTTTCTGCTCTCTTTTTTTTGTCCTTTTTTTAATAAATTCCCTAATTGCCGCCATGGAAGCCTCTCTACAGATAGCTTCAATATCTGCTCCGGTTAGCCCTTCCGTTTCTTCGGCCAAAATAGAAGGATTCACCTCATCAGGTATAGGTTTTCCTTGAAGGTGAACCTGAAAAATCTTCTCACGACTCTTTTTATCCGGAACAGGAACTTCTAAAATCAAATCAAATCTACCAGCTCGCAGGATAGCCGGGTCAATTAATTCCCTTCTATTCGTAGCTGCTAAAACAATAACTCCTTTTAGTTCCTCTATCCCGTCCAACTCAGTCAAAAATTGACTAATGACCCTTTCGGTTACCTGAGAATCTCCACCTATTCCACGCTGCGGAACCAAGGAATCAATTTCATCAAAAAATAGAATAATGGGAGCAGCTTGCTTGGCTTTACGAAAGATCTCTCTTACTCCCCGCTCTGACTCTCCGATATATTTTGACATAAGTTCGGGACCTTTAACAGATATAAAATTTACCTCACTTTCGTTAGCCAAGGCTTTAGCTATCAAGGTTTTTCCCGTTCCTGGAAGTCCATATAGCAAAATGCCTTTTGGTGGATTGGTATGGGCATAATTAAATAAATCAGGATATTTTAAGGGCCATTCCACCACTTCGGCAAGAACTTCTTTGATCTCTTCCAAACCACCCACATCATCCCATTTCACATTGGGAATTTCCACAAAGACCTCTCTGATTGCTGAAGGCTCCACCTCTTTCAGGGCGGCTCTAAAGTTACCCATATTAACTTCTAATTCTAAAAGCATTTTATAGGGGATCTCATCTAATTCAAAATCAATATCAGGCAGAATAGTTCGCAAGGAATCCATCGCAGCTTCCCGGCATAAAGCTTCTAAATCAGCCCCTACAAAACCATGGGTAATTTGGGATATTTTTTCCAAGTCTATATCTTTAGCTAAAGGCATCCCCCGGGTATGAATATGCATAATTTCCAAGCGTGCCTTTTGGTCAGGAATACGTATGGAAATCTCCCGGTCAAATCTTCCTGGTCTTCTTAAGGCTGGATCAAGAACATTGGGAATATTGGTTGCTCCAATAACAATCACTTCCCCTCGAGATTCCAATCCATCCATCAGTGCTAACAGTTGAGCGACAACTCTTTTTTCTACCTGTTTCTCTCCTCCCATTTCTTCCCGCTTGGGAGCAATAGCATCAATCTCATCGATGAAAATTATAGAAGGGGCATTAGCTTGGGCTTCCTTAAACACATTTCGCAGACGAGCTTCACTTTCTCCGTAGAATTTTCCCATAATCTCTGGTCCGCTTATATGGCTAAAATGGGCAATCGTCTCCTGGGCCACTGCCCGGGCAATCAAAGTTTTTCCACATCCTGGAGGACCATAAAGTAAAACCCCTTTGGGTGGCTCAATACCTAATCTTTCAAAAACCTGAGGATATTTTAGAGGAAGCTCGATCATTTCTCTAATTCTTTGAATTTCTTTACCTAATCCACCAATATCTTCATAAGATATCTTCAACTGTTTACCGGTTATCTTTTTCTCTTCTTTCATCTTAATAGTAGTACCGGTATGGATAAAAACGGGCTGCTTAGCAGGAAAAGTAGATACAACTACAAAATCAAAGCTACGTGCACCAAAAAGATTGGCTCTTATTCTATCCCCTTCTACCAAAGGTATGCCTTCCAACAGGCTACCTAAATATTTAGTATCCTCAGCTCCCCGCATAGACTTCATTAGAGTCAAGGGAGACAGGACTATCTTGTCGGCTAATTTACATTCACATTTTTGAATACTTACTTTTTCATCTAATCCTGCCTGGACATTTTCTCTCAATAGGCCATCCATTTGAATCATCGCTTTTTTTCTATCTTCCGGATAGGCAGGCATAATTTTGGCTACAGACTTTCTTTTACCATATATTTCTACTATATCCCCTACTTCTATACCTATTTTTTGGAAATCTGCAGGGTCTATTCTAACGATTGCTCTTCCTACATCTTTGGCTTTTGCTTCTGAAACCTTTAGGGTTAATTCCTTATTCTTAGTCATAATTTACTCCCTGTTCTTATAAATCAAGAAGCCAACTTTAATATATAATCTTCTCTTAATCAAAGAACTACTGAGCCCATTTCAAGCTCAGTATGAATTACTGGAATATATATCAGTCTTCTCAATTTTTCCTCCAGTCTTAAATTTTTTCCAATTTTAGCTCTAACATGCCATTTTTATAAGAAGATTTCATACTTTCTTTCTTCACCTTGGAAGGAAGTAAAGTCTCCTTTGCATATTTTCTTTCTTTATTTTCTGCAGATAGCTTAAGAATATCTCCTTCCAGGTTAATTTTAATATTCTCTTCAGAAACTCCAGGCAGCTCAACAATGACTAAAATATGATCCTTTTCATCAAATACATCGACTATAGGCTCTCTGATTTCTTCGACCACCGGACCTTTGGGTGTTTTCTTAATATTACCAAAGGTATCTACGATAGGTTTTCCTCCGGCTAAAGTTCTTATGCTAAAACCATAAATACCTTTTGCATCCTTAGGTAACCCTTTAATTTCACCAACTTTTTTAATTTCTCCGGCTTCTTTAGTTACCTTGTCTGCCAAGTTAATCAAGTCACTAATTCCCTTAAACATTCCTCCCAATTTTACTTTACCAATATCAAAATCAAACTCCAGGCCTTCTTTTTCTTCTTTTTTTTCTTTTTCGGCCATTTTATTTACTCCTTTTCGCTTTATTTTAGGTTTAAATTGACAAAATTATAGGGTGGGGTTGGCCCAATATACTTAAATTTCACTCTGGGGGAATACCTGGATACTAATTCTTGTATCTGATTATCAAATTCTCTTTCTCGGGTTCTATCCACCAAAAAAACTGCATTGATTAGCATTTTATCCCCTTGAGTTTCATTGAGGTGAAAATTAGAAGAGATTCTTTTTAAAACATTTAATATCTCCCGGCCTTCTTTGTCCCTTTTTATCTCTAAGGCGGTCTTAACTATTTTTCCTAATTTTATCCCCTCGGCATAACTATCCTTAATAGATTTTATTGCTATTTTTTCCTTGAGAGATTTTATTTTTTGGTCTTCATCTGCCAGCTCCTGGAAAATAACTTTCATCTCTTTCCAGAAAACCTTTACCCCTAATTCTATCTTATTATCCATATCCTTTAATAAACTTTTTAATTCCAAATATCTTTTTCTTAGAAGATTTCGAACTTCCTCAGCACTACTTGCCACGGTGCAAAACCTCATCGGAAGAACAGTATAATTTTTCATCACCTCTTCCATAACTTTTTCATGAGCAATTAAATTTTCTTTGTTTACCACATATTTATCTAAAGAGGAGTTACTTATGACTGCACTGAGTTCTTCATAACCAATGGTAGATACTATATCTCCTCTTTCACCAATCCCTATGGGGCCAAAGTTTCTTCCCTCATTAGTTCCGATGATACCATAAATATATTTACCTTCTTCTGCCATTATATTTTCTCCTTCCGATGCATTATTTCTTGTTCTAAAGAGATAATATGACTATGAGGTCAACTTCTTCTCCTTATTTTAGCCCATTCCTGGGCCATGATTCTCCGAGCAAGAACTCCTAAGGAAGCCCCGTTTAAACTTTTTGTTTCTCCATCCTCATTCTTTTTTTGAAATTCAGTCATTCCCTGCTCTAACCAATTTACTATTCCCCTATCCTTTAATTTTATTTCATCGTATTCTTTTAAGTTTACATTTACTATCTCAAAAAAAGAATCTTCTCTTTTCATAATTAGCCAAAAGGCTTCCTCCCTATCTCTGCAAGAATCAGCAGAATCTAGAATTGTAGTTATAGTACTCCTTGGTTAGCAATGTTTATTGATCAGAACCTTTACTAAGTTTTTCACTTTTACCTGGTTAATACTACTCCCGATGCGGCTGGTCTCCGAGGCTAAAATATCCTGGCAAATTTCTCTAAAAATCTTGTTCTTAGCACTTACCCGGCCACCTAAAGTGCTTAAGCTTTTAGCAATCATAATACAACCCCGGACAGTAGGCCTAAATTCACATTCTTCGGAAACCCGAAGATCTCTTACAATATTTACAATTTTTTCTGCATCATTATAAGATAGATTAGACTTACCCTGGGTAATAGCAATCTCCGTATCTCTATCGAAATAATCTAAATCCATAGTAATCATTCTATCTCTCAGGGCATCTTGACTTCGATGAACACCAGCATACTCTTCCGGATTACTGGTAAAGATGGCTACAAAATCAGGGTGGACCTTTAAATAATCACCACTTCCCCGAGCAGAGGGTAAACCCATCATTTTTTCTTGTAAAATAGAAAGTAGGACATTATTGGCTTCAGGACGAGAACGAGTGAATTCATCATAAATAAGGATAAACCCATGCTCAACTGCCACGGTCAAGCGATTGTCTACCCAGCTTTTCTGTACATCTTCTTCAGCCTTCATCACCGAATGAATAAAATTGTCTACCACTCTCCTGGTGCGATAACCCTGCTCTCCCCCCACCAAATCGGAGGTAGTAAATTCCTCATCTCCATGAATCATCACTACCGGTCGGTCAATTATACTGGCGAGATGCAGGGCAAGGGTAGTTTTCCCTGTTCCGGAAGGTCCCCGGAAATGAAGGGGAAA
>CAZMLS010000106.1:0-6081 GCA_964567215.1 uncultured Atribacterota bacterium
AATCGGTTAAAATAAAAAAGTGCCATAACTTGATTTTAAAAAGGTTTATGGCACTTTAATGATCTTTTATGGATATTTTAGAATTATTTAGTCTTTTCTTTTTTCTTTTGCTTTTCTTCAGTAGATATAACAATCTTTTTACCATTATAATATCCACATTCAGGACAAGCCCGGTGCGGTAATTTCATTTCATGACATCTTGGGCATTCTGTTAATTTTGTTTCTGTTAAATTCCAATGAGTTCGTCTTTTATTTTTTCTAGACTTAGATGTCTTCCTCTTGGGCATCGGCATACTACCTACCTCCTTCTGAAGTAAAATATTTTTATTTTTTCAATAACTTTAAAAGTATATTATTTTTTTATAAAAAAATCAAATTATTTTTTTTAATCTGCAATATTTTATCTTATCATTTATTAATCAGTAGTTCGTTTAGTGCACTGTTCTTTTTACATTCCTTTTTAAATGCCTTCATTCTCATCAAATTCTGATATTCGGGTTTTTCAAAAGAATATCGAAAATTAGTATGTACATCATATTTCCCCTCTAATAAAGCAACAACATCTTCTATAAACACCAATTCTTCATCTGTGGGAATAACAAATATTTTCACTCTGGAATCCCCGGCTGAGATATCAGATTCACAGTTTCTTGTTTTAGCCAGGTGATTTTTTTTGGCGCTATATTTAATACCCAATATTTCTAAACCGTCAAGCACTTTCTCTCTCATTAAATCACTCATTTCTCCAACCCCAGCTGTAAATATCAAGGCATCCACCCTTCCTAAGGCAGCAGTATAAGCACCAATATATTTTTTCAATCGGTAAGCTTCCATATCAATTGCCAATTTCGCCCTGGAATCACCTTCAATGGCAGCTTTTATTAAATCTCTTCTATCAATATATTTTCCAGTTATTCCTAATATCCCACTTTTTTTATTTAATAAACTATCCATCTCTTTGCATGTATAATCTTCTTTTTGCATTAAATAAAAATCTAACGCGGCATCATGATCTCCAGCCCTTGTTCCCATAATGGCTCCCTCTAAAGGTGTAAATCCCATGCTGGTATCATAAGATAAACCATCTTTAACCGCGTTTATGCTTACTCCGTTACCTATATGGCAACTTATCAAATTACACTTAAAAGGTTTTTTGTTTAATAAGACAGCCGCTCTTTTGGCTACATAAAGTAAAGAGGTTCCATGAAAGCCGTATCTTCTTATCCCATATTTTTCATACCATTCATAAGGCACTGCATAATTATAAACGTATGGAGGCATGGTTTGATGCCATGCTGTATCCATAATAGCCATATGAGGAATATCCGGCAAAATTTCCATTGCTGCCTCGATTCCCATAATATTAGGAGGGTTATGAAGGGGAGCTAATCCAATAAGTTCTTTAAAAGCTTTCAAGACATCTTCATTAATGATAACGGATTTGGAAAATTTCTCTCCACCATGTACTACTCTATGACCTACTGCTGATATATCATATAAATTATTAATCGCTCCATACTCGGGATGAATTAGGGTATTGATAATTAATTTAATTGCTTCCTTGTGATTAGGGCAGTCATGCTTGAGGACAATTTTTTCTTTATTGTTCACCTCATGTATGCATTTTGAGTTTTTAATGGTTACCTTTTCTACAATACCTTTTGCAATTATTTCTTTTTTATTCCAATCATAGAGTTGATATTTTACTGAAGAACTACCACAGTTTAAGGACAAAATAATCATATCTATACCTTCCCTTTTCTATTAGTTATGGAGATAATGTATATTATTTACTATTTGCCTGCAATACCGTGATGGCAACAACATTCACTATGTCTTCGGCGCTACAGCCACGAGAAAGATCATTAACTGGTTTTCTCATTCCTTGCGATATTGGACCTATGGCTTCTGCACCAGATAATCTTTCTACTAATTTATAAGAAATATTAGCAGCTTGTAGATCGGGAAATACCAATATATTTGCTTTTCCAGCAATTTTACTTCCTGGTGCCTTTCTCTCACCAATCGAAGGAATAATAGCTGCATCTGCCTGCAATTCTCCATCAATAAGTAAATCCGGCTGTTTTTCTTTAACAATTCTGGTAGCTTCAATCACTTTTTCAACCAAAGGATGTTTGGCACTTCCTTTGGTTGAAAAAGATAACATAGCAACTCTTGGTTCAATATCTAACAATGCTTTTCCTGTAACAGCAGTAGCAATGGCAATATCAGCAAGCTGTTCAGCATTTGGATTCGGATTTATGGCACAATCAGCGAAAACAATTAGGCCATTGTCTCCATATGGACAATCAGGTATAACCATTACGAAACAACTGGACACAATATTTATCCCCGGTGCAGTTTTAATGGTTTGCAATGCAGGCCTAAAAACATCACCGGTTGCATTTATAGAGCCGGCTACAAGACCATCGGCATCACCTTGGTAAACCATTAGCGCACCGAAATAAAGAGGATTTTTCAGAAAATTTAGTGCTTCATCTCTACTTAAACCTTTGTGCTTTCTTAATTCAAAATAAGAATCTGCATATTTACTGATTTTATCAGAATCTTCCGGATTGATAATTTCGATTGTATCCGGTAATTCTACATTAAGTTCTTCAGCAATTAATTTAATCTTTTCTTCTCTACCTAAAAGTATTATTTTGGCAAAACCTTCCTCAATAATTGTTTTAGTCGCTTTGACCATTCTTGGCTCTTCACCTTCCGGAAGTACAATAGTCTTTGGATTTACTTTTGCCCTTTCCCTTATCATTTTAGATATTTCCATTTACTTTCCTCCTGATTTTTGTTATATTTACTATCATTCTAATGATAAATTTTGTATAATTATAACATAAATATTTTTCGATAGCGAGATTAAATATGAAAACATTGGCAATAATTTCCGAATATAACCCGTTTCATAACGGCCATCTTTATCAATTTTCCAAATCGAAAGAAATAACCGGTGCTGATTGTATTTTGGTTGCAATGAGTGGTAATTTTGTTCAACGTGGCGAACCAGCAATTATTAATAAGTGGGCAAGAGCAGATATGGCTCTCGCAGCTGGAGCTGACCTGGTTATCGAGATGCCATTTGTCTTTTCAACACAAGATGCAAATGGATTTGCACTTGGAGGAATAACTCTACTAAATTCCCTGAATGTTGTTCAATATTTATGTTTTGGTTGCGAAAATAATAATCGTAATATGCTTTTAGCAATAGGTCGTTTCCTGGGTAATGAAAACGCAAATTACAAAACTTTAATAAAGGAAAATAGTAAAAAAGGTTTTGAGTACCCAAAAGCCAGAGCGCAAGCTCTTTGCGAATATCAAGATATTTTTGGCATAGACCAACTTAAAATAACTTCAAGTATTCAATTAATGGAACTATTATCTTCTCCCAATAATATTTTAGCAATAGAATATATGAAGCATTTACTAAAAATAAAAAGTGCTATTCTGCCCATACCCATTAAAAGGATTTGCGCAGCTTATCATGAAGAAACCATTCAAAAAAGTATTTCAAGCGCTACTTCTATTAGAAACGAGATATTAAAAAATACAAAATATCCATATCAAATTGATAAAAAATCTTCCGGAAAAATTAAATCTGTAATGCCTATTTCCGCATATAATATATTAGATAAAGAATTGTCGGAAGGACGTGCTCCCGTTTCTCTTAACCGATATGAACAGTATATACTTGCTACATTGAGAAATATACCAAAAGAAAAGCTCTCTCTTATTCATGGAGTCAATGAGGGATTGGAAAATCGGATAAAAAATGCAGCATTAAAATCCACCAGTATCGATATGTTACTATACTCCATCAAAACCAGAAGGTACACACTAACGAAAATTAAGAGAATTCTTCTTCATGTAATGACCGGATTATTAAAAGAAGATGTGGCGCTTTTTAACAATTACGGCGCAATGTATATTCGGGTAATCGGGTTTTCCCATAAAGGGAAAACTCTGCTAAAAAAAATTAAAAAGAACTCCAGCTTACCTATTATTACCAAGTTATCAAATTTTTTAAGGGAAGTAAATTCGGAGAAATCTTTACATTATAAAGATTTACTAAAAATGATCAATTATGATATTTTAGCTACAGATTTATATAATCTAGGTTATAGTAAAGTAAACGCACGCGTTGCAAGAACTGATTTTACCTCAAAGTTAATTAATAGAGAGAATTAAGAATTAAATATTTTTGAATTATAGTTTTATTAATTTCATAATCACTTCATCAAAATTCTCAACAGGAATTATTTTAATATTTTTAGTGTATCGAACCGCCTCCTGATAATTTTGCTTTGGTATAAAAAATAGATCCGCTTTATTCTTTTTTGCTGATATCACTTTTTGTCTAATACCATCTACCGGTTTAATATTTCCATCAATATCTAAAATACCTGTACCTGCAATAATCAGTCCATTACTTAGATCGTTCTCAGTTAATTGATTTAATATCTCCAGGGCTATCATTAAACCTGCCGAAGAACCTTTAATTCCCTCCAAATCTATGATAATTTCCAAAGGAAATTGACATTGGATTTCCCCTTCAGTAAGAAAAAAACCAATTCCCGATATTTTTTCTTTGCTATTTTCCCTGGATATATCGATTATGGGAATTTTGGTAGAATACAGGGACTCATTTCTTTGAAAATATATTTTGATTATTTCTCCAATATGGAATTGTTCAATACATGTAGAAAAATCACTGATATTTCTCACCGGCGTTTTATTTATTTTGGTAATAATATCCCCCGGTATTAATCGTCCTTTTGCGGAGCTCTTATCTAAAATATTATTTACCTTGACACCTCTTTCTACTATTTTTGGAAAGTATCCTGCTTTTTCTAAAGCAACGATTTTAGCAATCATTTGACTCTCTTTCATCATCTTGTCCATAATTGCAAGATATTCTTCCGTACTAATATGCTCATCTAAATTTCCATCTATTTCCATAAGCTCAATATGGTTATCTAAAAAACTATATAAATATAGAAGAATATTTGCTTTTGCCAATGATGTTGAAGTAAGAAGGAAGCAACCTTTAGCATCTTTTTCTCCATTTTCCGTACTAACATATTTAGCCAATTCTAATCCTTGTCCGGGAATGACTAGGTAATATGGCGTGTTTATAATACTGAAAATAATGATTATGAGTATCATGATTAATATCGAATATTTTTTCATTATATTTTTCTATTTTACCGCTATTTTAATATTTCATTAATTATATAACTCTTAAAAATGATATTTTTCTAAGTGAAAAACTTTTTTCTTAATTTATACTCTACAGTCTCCGGAACTAATTGCTTAACACATCCCTCTAAACTGGCAATTTCTTTCACGATACTAGAATTTAGATATGAGTATCTTAAGCCGGTTACCATAAAAATGGTTTCGATTTCCGGGGCTAATTTTTTATTCATCAAAGCTAATTGTGATTCTTGTTCAAAATCAGATATTGCCCTCATTCCTCTGATTATAATACTCGCATTATTTTCTTTCATAAAATTAATTAGTAATCCTGAAAATGGTAAGACTTTAATATTTTTTATCCCATTTATTGATTCCTTTATCATTTCTGTTCTTTCGCGAACATCAAATAAGGTTTTTTTATTGGTTTCCGATGCAACAGCAACAATTAGCTCATCAATAATATTTTTTGCCCTTTTGATAATATCTAAATGTCCGTTGGTAATGGGATCAAAAGTACCAGGATAAACTGCAATTTTCATTTTTTCCTCCTATTATAATGTTTTCTCTGTGTAAAATTATATGATGTAATTAACGTTTTGTTATTATAATGATAAGTTCGTTAATTGTCTTTCTTAATCAAATAAATTACGCTTTTCAATATCTTATTAATTAGTTATTTTCTGAACAGTGAAAATATTTTAATATTATTTTATATTATACCTTAAAAAAGGCACTCTTATAAAAAGACAAAAGGGATTCACTGTATTTTTTTTGTTTTACCAATTTTATTTTATCCAAATTACTATCAATCGATTCTTCTTCATGGTGCTGAACAATTATAATTCCGTCTTTTTTCAATATAGATAA
>CAZMLS010000107.1:0-5937 GCA_964567215.1 uncultured Atribacterota bacterium
AGGAGAAAAAGTCGATGAAACAATTCCATAGAATGTTTTTAGTAATAGGAGCAATAATTATTTTTTTCTGTTGTGTCTTCCCCGCTATAGCGGCAGAATTTAGCGCCGATTTGAAGATTAAACAGCCGGATAAGGAGTATGAATTTAAATATTATGCTCAGGGTGACCTCTACCGGTTAGAAAAATTTACCGGTGAAGATAGAATTTTGGTTATTGCTGACCGTAAACTGGATATCACCTGGATGTTAAACCCGGAAGATAAAATTTACATGGAGCTAAAAGGTACCGATGCTGCATTTTTTAACCCGGTACGGGGCTGGGAAGCAGCAAAAGAGGGTACCAAGGAAGAGCAGGTAGGTACTGAAACTGTTCAAGGCTATTTATGTGAAAAATATACTTATACTCCTTCGGGAGGAACAGAACCGGGAATGGAAGCATGGTATTTACCGGAATTAGATCATTTTATTCGGATAATAGCTCATTACGGAGGAGGATATGAGGACGGAATATTTGAATTGCTTAATATTAAAGAAGCTCCTCAGGATGATTCCCTCTTTAAAATTCCGGAAGATTATCAGAAAGAAAAATCTCCTGCAGAAAAAGCTCAGGAAAAAGAAGCTGCTCGACCGGTGCTTACCGGGATTGAAGAGAATATAGCTCCAGTAGGAAGACGCATTAAAGCCGGAGCTGCCTTAAAGGCGAAAGTGGAAGCTGATAAGTCTGTACGGATAGTCATTGAAAACCAGGTAAAAGAAAAATCTACTTATAAAATTACTCCTTTTAGAGAAGGTTTACCAGTAGAAGATGAAATCATTCATTCTGGTTTAACAAGACAAAGGGAAAAGAGCGAAAAATTTTTTGGGATGCAGCTGAAATTGGATGAGATTTTAATAGAAGTAGAAGAAGGCCTGGTAACTGTTCTGGTTACCAAAGAATATTCTTCCTTTGATGAAGTAGAGCGGAAAGAATATTTCATAATGGATGAAAGTGGGCAGGGATTATTTACAAGAGAAAATCGTAAATTTGTGCTTACGCTAACCGGAGATAGCCAGGGGGCAGAAAGCTCCCCGGTGAAAGTTAAATTTTTTAAAAGAGAATATGAGGATATTTTAAATGAAGAGGATTTCACCTTACCCAATAGACAGATAAAGAGATGGGAATTTAATCCCGGAGAAATTCAAACCTTTGAAGTTTCAGTAGGAAAATTAGGAGGAGTAAAGCTATTATCAGAACAGTATCCAGCAGTTAGTAAAAAAACTCTCAGGATATTAAGTAAGGAGGAAATAAAAGAATTAGTTCAGAATTTGATACATAATGAATTATATAAAGTGAAGCCTTTGCTCGATTACGGAGTGGATATAAATATGAATATTTCCTCTGGTGATTCCCTCTTAATGGCAGCCTGTAGATACAGTAATAGCGAAATGATTAAATTATTATTAACCTATAATCCCGATATATATTATCAGGATCAGTATGGCAATAATGCTCTAACCCTTGCCGTTGGGAATTTTGATAACTATAAAGAAATAATTCCACTTTTGCTGGAAGCAGGAGCAGACCCTAATTCTAAAGTAGGTAGTTCAGGGCAGATAAATTCTACTGCTTTAGGGAAGATTACCAGTCGGGCTTTAAACAGTAAAAGCGAAGAAGATTACCGGATAATTGAAATGCTCCTTTCTCATGGAGCAAATGCCAATCTTGTTGCAAAGACAGGGACTACTCCTTTAATGCAGGCGGCCTATAAAGGAGATGTGCGAATAGTGAAATTATTTTTAGAGCATGGAGCTGATCCTGATCTAAAAGATAAGCAGGGTAAGACTGCTCTGGATATGGCAAAAAAGAAACAGCAACAGGAAGTAATTGATTTACTACAGTAAAGTAAAATAATTTCCCTAATATTCCATTAAGACGAAAAAAGGAATATTCTATAAAAAATAGGGACACATCCCATTTTCTACTAAAGGAAAGTGGCTTCATGATTAAAGCGAGTATGGAGGTTGATAAAATGTGAACTTGTGAAGTCTGACCCCAAAGATGTTAAGCTAATTTTTTCGGTAAAAGAAAGGAGAGCAATGAATAAAATTAAGAATTATTTACCCATACTTAGAAAAATTGTTTTTTTAATAGTTATTTTATTTTTTGTATTCGGTTATGCGTGGGAAAGTACGGCAGAAAGTAAGACAGAGAATAAAATCTACACCTCTTTAGAACAATTGAATGAAGCAATTAGTGATCAGTGGGAGGAGGGATTTGCCTTTGTAAGGGATCAAATTGAATTTGAACCAACCACAGGAATAATGAAGTCATCTCAAGGGGTATTGTGGGGTCGGGCCGGCAATGCAGTAGAACAGGCAAGGCTTTTTGTTGAGCTTCTTGGTCTGGAGGGAGAAAAAGTTCGTTATGCCCAAGGGAAACTTAACAAAGAAAAAGCGGCCTGGCTGATTAAGAATATTTTTCCCGAAGAGAAAGAATTTTATTATCCGGAAAATGTCCCTCTTTCTGTTCCCTCTCAGGATAAAGAGATTCTATCTGCTATAGAAGATCACTACTGGGTTCAGATATTACAGGATAACCAATGGATAGATCTTGACCCCTCTTTCCCTAACGCAAAAATTGGTGAAGCATTTGCTGATTTAGATAAAACCTTCTACCGCATTAAAAAGAATATGTTTCCCGAATTTTCCATTTCCTTAAAGATAGAAAAAACAAATTCTACAGAAGATAAGATTGATGATTCTGAGATTCAAACTATTTTAGAGTGGCAAGGGACTCTGGAAGAGGTGGTCAATCTACCTGTTTCCCTAACTCTGATGGCAAATTTTAAATCAATTTCCCAAACAGAGGAAAAGCAAAGTTCAAGCGGATCCCCTTTTAGTTTATTTGGAGGGGCTACTTCAGAAACAGAACAAGAAGGGGAAGAAGGGAAAGAGTTGACTTATCAAGCGGAATTGTTTCTTAAGGAAGTCATTGAAGAGGAAGGTCAATTTTCTCAAATACTTGCTCCCCCTGAGGAGGAAAATGGAAAAAGCGCCTTTATTAGTAAGGTATGGCTTCAATTTGTCCTCCAAAAACCAGATAAGCCGGCCATGGAAATCGAGCGAATTATCTTTGAAAAACACCAAAAAGATGGACGACCTTCTCTATTTCAAAGGCACTCCATTCTCGTTACGGGTAATGAAATCCCTACCGAGGCCTGGGAAGGAGATTTATCCAATATTTTGGATAAAGAGAGGATGAATAAACTAAAATCAGGTCTGGAGGAAATCAAAACCCAGATTGAGAAGGAGGAAGATTTAGCTACTCTTTTGGAAAATAGTATCTCTTTAGAAAATAGTTTGGGTTCCGAGACAGGCTATTTAATCAATTTGATTTTTGCCTCCACTTCCGATAAATTGACTAACGATTTAGGGCAAGCCCTTGCGGTAGATAGTTATTATTTTCAACCTCGTATTATTATGAATTCATTTAAAGGCTCCGGTGATGAATTACAAGTTTATATAGATCTATGTCAGGATAGTAAATTAGCTATTTCTTACCCCGGCCAGGCAGTAGGGATGAAAGAGACCTTTTTGTATGGTCGAGGAGTTACGGAGTCCATCCTGGAGGGTAAAGTAATTGAACTCTTAACCAAGAGGAAGCCTTTAACTACAGCTTATTTGATGTATAAGGCATCGGAAAATAATATTCCTATCAGAATCTATTCCGATTTAGAGAAAGATAAACTGAAAAATTTAAAAATGCCGCCTTACGTAGCTGAAAAAGTTATGAAAGTATTAGAGGCCCAACATTTTGTCATCATCCCTGAGGAAAGCATTGAGTTTAACGGTCGTCAACGCTGGGGATGGTGGGATTTAAACCCCCGGAACAGGGAGGTTGTAGGGGTCTTGGATACCGGACTGCATCAGGCAATGTTACAACGGACTATACTGGAGACCGCGGGACCAATGGGTACAGACGCGGCCGTTATATTGGGAGTTATGGTGGGAGTGGTAGATACTCAATGGACCATTGCCTCGATGATCTTAAAATATGGAGAACTCAACAAAGCTGCCCTTCAAGAAGCCAAGGACTATATGAAAAAGATTGGTAGTTATTTATGCCCGGATATTTTGGATGAAGGAACAGGAGTTACCGTTGCTTCAATAAGCATAGAAGATTGTTATTCTAAAGAAGTTGGATTTGGGGCAGGGGTAAAAGTGGATATGGGATGGTGTGACAAATTTACCAAGGGATTTAAGTGTGCCTCCACCACCCTTTTGAATTACTATCTCAGTGAATATTAAGGAGGAGAATTATGAAAAGAGGCAAGAAGAAAAAGGGATTTATCACTCTTTTAATCATTATCTTAATGGCAGCGGCTTGTTTTCCTCTTGGAGCTTTTGCCGAAAAGGTGGAAATCGATAAGACTTACTGGATAGAAAAAAGTGAGAAAAATCAGGGAATTGAGCTTACTGTTTTTGATTATCAATTAAAAGAATGTATCGGAGAGGAGGAAGCAGGTCCTGATGAAGTATTTATCATCATTTCTACTTTGTGGCAAAATATTATACCACCTGTGAAGAAGGAAATATCTAAAAGTAAGGATAAGGGAGTCGGTGGTCTGGGATTTGGCATCTCTAAACCCCAGGAACAGACTCAAGTGGTAGAGTTATTTACTCCTTATCTGGTAAATAATTTACAAGATAATATGTATTTAATTATTAACAATAAACACATTACCCAGATTGATGAGGTGACTAATAAACTATCCAGTCCTCTTCCTCTTAAGAATATAACCTTACCGGAATATGAAGATGAATTGGAGGGAGAAATTGCCTTTCGGACGTATAATGAAGAAATAAATTCTCTCCACCTGGTCTTTTTTGATTTTGGGCAAGGGAATATTCAGATTCCCCTTATAGAGGTACCGGAAGCCAAAGAGGAGATACCTGCCCTTATTACCCAGGAGAATGAATACTTGAAGATTTCTTTTTATGGAGTTAAATCACAAGGGGACATTTGTTTAGTTGACTTGGGAGTGGAGAGTATATCCAAAGGGAACGTAGTCGATCTTGATTTTGGTCAAAATGTATTTTTAATTGAAGATGCTCTTTACCAATACGAGGCTTTAGTGTCAGAAAAAATACCCTTTTCTTTATATGGATTTACTCGATTTATTCCCTATTGGGAGCGTAGGGGGTTTCTGGTTTTTAAAAGCCTTCCCACCCGGAAAAATCTATCTCTTTTGGTGAATATTCCCCGAGCTGAACCACTTTATTTTAATCTGAATCCGGAAATTCCTATTTCTCTTCTCCCACAACCAGTTGCTACCATAGAAGATGGAGAGATAGTTAAAATAGGTATCCTGGGATTGACCAGAGCAAGCATGATTAAGGAACAGTATCCGGAAAAAGAACAACAATATTTAATCTTAGATATTATTGCCCACTATATCCCTCTTAATCAAGGAAATCTTATATTACAATCCGGGAAACAGTTTATGTTGCTGGATCAATTAGGGAATAAATATACTATGTCTGAGGTTACTCAAATAATTTCCCATGGCATAGAATTAGAACAGATAGTTCCTGCCGGTACTTCCCGTAGGTTTAGTCTTGTTTATGAAGTTCCCCTTAATATTCAGAACATGACTCTTTATTATCGGGGATTTACCCTGGAAGAAAACATTCCCATAGAGGCAAAATAAGAGGTGAAAAAGAATACTCTAATCTGAATATATAAACCTAAGTAATTATACTTGAAAGCTAAGAAAAATACTAAATAAATTAAAAGTAAGGAGGATTTTTACTATGCTTAATTTATTTCGCATGAGGTATCTTTGTTTCATATTTTTGATAGTAATATTATTTATTGGTTTATTATTTACCTCTCAAGCTTATTTACAATCCGAATTAGAACCTAATAACAAAAAAGAGCAGGCCAATGAACTTAAAT
>CAZMLS010000108.1:0-5930 GCA_964567215.1 uncultured Atribacterota bacterium
TCTTTAAAAGTATTTTTTAGATTTTTTTTGGAGAATAGTTTGAAGGTATCTTTGTTTTTTTCAGCAATTTTATCTAAAATAATTTTTGCTCTTTTTTTCATCTTGTTCGTATTATTTCCCCAGGGTCTGTCCTCTTCTTTTTCCTTGAACCATTCTTCGGTTCTAAGAAAATCAAATATATCACCTAAAAATACGATTTTTAATTCTTTGTCTTTATTTTTCGTTTTTTCTGAATGCGTTTTAATTTGGGTCAAAAATAATTCAAAAGCAGAGGTAGGGATGTTTTGTTTTCCGGCAGTTTCATCTACAAAGTGTAAATCACTGATAAAAACTATCATATTATTTCACCCCTTTTATTAGTTTGATAAACCACAAAAAAGACAGAGTAAAAAAATAATTGCATTGCCTTCTTACTCTGTCTTGTAATCTGAAAAATTTTTCCTGTAAAAGTTAAGAAATAATTTCTATTAAACTCCGCATGTAACGGTCTTAAAAAATAGCTTCTTTTTACCTTCATACAGATTATGGTATTTATTTAAAACATTCCAATATAAATACTACGTCATAAGCTGTAGAAAATCCTTCTTTAAAGAAAAAATATATGGTACCTTTAATCACTTGATGATCTCTCGATATGTTTTTTAACTTTTCTTCTCTTTTAAGAACAACCAAACCATAAATATCCCGACAATGGTCATGGAAAATGTTAGTTCAATGCCATGAGCCAACCGAACCATTGCCGGCATTGCTGCATTTGGTATAATAAGTCCCCCTGCTGTTGCTATCACCAGGATAAACGGCAGTAGACGGAACGCCTGCTTTCTGGTTCTTGCACCCAGAAGTAAGGGAAGAGAGAAAAAAAGCCAGAGGCCTCCCCGGAATACATTAAAGAGAAGCAGAATAGGAAGTGATTCGGCGGTTACTGCCCATCCGGAGTAGAACTCCCGCGCTACAGGAAAAGACCAGGCAATAAATCCACAGCAATAATAGAAAAGAGGGTATAAAACCACAAATACAGCGACTTTCCAGGAAGAACGGCCGACATCAAAGACTGTACTTTTCACTTCTTTTTCTTTCTTGAAGCCTTTTACTAACCAGACACCAACTAACGCGGTTATGCCATACGCAAATACATCTGTAAGAAACATCTTAACAACATCCAGGGAAGTAAATAAAGGAAATGCTTCGATGTACCAGAGTATTTCAACTTGATTCAACACTGAAAACAAACCGATAAATGAGATAAACACCGCAAGGTAAAGTCGCAAGCTTTTATACCTTAGACACTTCAGGGTAATGAACAAAGCGCTCATAGAGATAAAAATATAGAGCAGATAGAGGGGCATAAATAAGGCCTTTTCCGCTACACTCAAAGGAGCAAGCATATCATGTGAGAGCGGAAGTAATATTCCTGCTATTGCATTTACAATAAAAAAGATCACGACAAGCACAATGATTTTAAATAAAGCAGATAGTATGTTTTTCATAAATATTTCCTTTCAGTCATTGATATAGTATATTGCTAAACCATGTAAATATTTAAAAAATGTAAAAATAATAATGGTCTTCAACTGCGATGAAACCAGGATTTATACTGCCTTGAGACTTTAACTTTTATCTTTCGATAAACCTATCTATTTCACATGCTAAAAGATAACTTTAAATGTTAATTCGGTATATCTTTTAAAAATCCTTCTTTTTTTGGCCATTTTCAGTTTATTTTTCAGTTTACTTTCTCTATTTACCTAATTATAATATGATCTCAAATAAAGAAAATTTAATTTTTATTTTAAAATATTTAACAATAAAAGAAGGTTTTTTTACTTCAAATGGCAAATTATTATATAATAATAACAATATTGATTTTTGTATCTATGGGAATGTCGACTGGAAAAATGAGGAAAAAATATGAAAAATATAAAAATAGAAAAAGACCCGGAATTGGAAGATTTGTTAGCTAAATGTAAGAAAAAAGGATTAAAATTCGGACTAGCTTTGGGTAGCGGTTCTGCCCGTGGTCTGGCACATGTGGGCGTTATTCAAGTTTTAGAAGCCTATAGTATTCCTATTGATATGATTGCAGGTACCAGTATTGGTTCTGTCATTGGCTCTTTATATGCTTCCGGAGCCTCCATAGAACAACTGGAAGAAGCAGCCTTGTCCATGAAAATAAGCAAAACTCTTTCTTTGGTTGACCCTGCTCTACCACATTCAGGTTTTATCAAAGGTCACCGCGCAGTAGAAATTTTAAATACGATTGCTTTAAAAGATAAGACCTTTGATGACCTGGACATACCATTTGCTGCTGTTGCTACCATCATCGAAAACGGAACAGAAGCGATCATGAATCGGGGAAAAGTAATCGATGCTGTCAGGGCAAGCATTTCCATTCCCGGAATATTCACTCCAGTAAAGTACCAGGATTATTACCTGGTCGATGGCGGATTAGTAAACCCGGTTCCGGTGGATGTGACCAAGAACATGGGAGCAAATATTGTGATTGCTGTCAGTTTAGCGAAAATAAGATCCCAAACCGTTACCCTGGACATGAATAACGCTACGAATGATAAAGTAGCCATAAACGATAAACCGAAAGATTTGAAAATAGAAATAAGATCAATTATTAATCAGAAAATCGAAGAGGCAAAATCATCCTTTAAGGCACCCCGTATCTTCGAAATCATTACCCAAACGATTGATATTATGGAATCAAAAATTATTGAAAAGTCCATAGAAGGGGCTGATATTGTTATTGTTCCTTTTGGCCTCAACAATGTGCATGATTTTGATTTTAATAAAGGAGAACAATTGATTAGAGGAGGAATTGATTCTACGCTCATTAAAATACCTGAAATCAAGGCGGTTTTAAAAACAAAATTAAAAAAGGAATTATGATAAATAAGAATTGAAAAATGAAACATATTCTTAGGTTTAATGTAAGAAGATCCGGGGCAAGGCTTCACAGGTTCACAAAATATAAAAGAGAATGACTTCATGATCGATTCAATTATAGAGATTTGAATAATGCAAAGTTGTAAAGACTCCAATGTCTTCCTTCAAATTTTTTATTAGAGACACATCCCATTTATAAGTGTTTCTATTTTATTTAAGGTTTATTATTGCTGTTTTGTTTATTTGTGGATGTTAATAGTTTCATTAATTTGGTTGCAACAAAAAGCTTATCCCTTTTTCTTCCAGGTAATTCAGAAAGAATACCAATTTTGACAAGTCTTAATACACCTGTCTTTACAGAATTAAAAGGCATATCCCATTTTTTACTCAATCCAGAAATTGACAATAAAGGATTTAAAAAAATTTCCTCTATCAATTTACGGGAAGATTCTGGAATCTTTTTAGTTTTTTCAAGCATGTTTTTATATTCATTGTATAGTGTAAGTATTTTTTTTGCGTCTGATATAGCATCATTAGATTGATTTATAACTCCTCGAAGAAAATATTTAATCCATTCTTGCCAATCACCTTTTTGGCTTACAGTAAGCAATTTTGAGTAATACTCCTCTCTAAATCTATCAAAAAATGCTGATAAATAAAGAAGTGGTTGACTTAAGTACCCTCTTTTGCAGAGAAAGAAAGTTATTAAAAGCCTTCCAATTCGACCATTACCATCAAGAAATGGATGAATTGCCTCAAATTGATAATGCATTAGAGCACATTGAATTAATGGTGGTTCATTAAGATTTAAATTAAGATATTTCTCCCAATCACTTAGCGAGAGTAACATTTCTTCTACTGGTGGAGGTGTGTAAGTGGATTCATTAAGCAAGCATCCTGACGGACCTATCCAATTTTGACTATGACGAATTTCTCCTGGGGTAGCATAATTTCCCCTGACCCCCTCCATTAATATTTTATGAATTTTCCGTATTAATTTAACAGAAATAGGTAAATTTTTTAAACTATTAAGCCCGTATTCCATAGCTTTAATGTAATTTTTTACTTCATGCACATCAGACATCTTAAGTTTTTCAATTTTTCCTGCTTCGAAGAGAAATAAATCATTAAGTGAAGCTTGGGTCCCTTCTATTCTTGAACTTGATATTGCCTCACGGCGAATATAAGGAGCAATTAATAAATAAGGATTGGGTATTAATCTTCCAATTCCTGATAATTCACCCAATAATCTATCACCCTCAGAAAGTAGAAATACAAAGTCCCTACTATAATTAATTTTTGGCGGCAAAGGATTGGGAATATATGCCCAATAACCAGTTAATGTCTTTATGCATTTACCTGATGATGATTGTTTAAATTTTTCTGGATTCAATACATCGCACCTCCATTTAAGTATCCTGCAATAAAGTACTTGCTTATTGCAGGATATAACATAATTCTGCAATAAGCAAGTACTTTATTGCAGAAACCTGAAATAATCTATAAGCTTAATTATATAATAATACATAATATATATTTGACAAAGGGTTAGAAAATCCTTCTTTTCTAATATTTTATAGTTTAAATTATTTAGTTTTTTAGTTAGCTTCTCTAGTTTGTAATATTTAGATTATGTAGTCTCAGATTTAATGGTTGACGTACACGCAAGCAAAATACTAAAAAAGTTCTTTAGGAAGATGCGGATTATCTTAAGATATTGACAATTTCATCATTTTAGCTATTTCAAGCGGGTGTTTTAGAATCTTTCTTTAAGATATTTTGATAATATTTTCCCGGGACTATTAAAAGAAGATAAAAGCGCAAAACATGCAAGAGAATGAATGAATTCAATAGGGTAATCCATTTGACTCCAAACTTTAAATCCATCTTTTGCCAATAAGGCAATGCCTACTTTATCATAGTGATTCGGTTTTTTCATGTCTCCCTCTGCTTGACTGCAGGCAATGATATCGGGTTTTTTCTTATCGGTATAAAAAACACGCAAATAATCAAGCACTTCCGTGGGGGCATTTCCGGCTCCAAAACCATAGATACAAAGTATTCTTTCCTGTCCGCTTAATGTCGGTTTAATACCCGGTGCACACATTATCCATCCTATTTTTTTGTAAATATCCCGGGCTTTTTCTTCTCCGTAGTTTAAAATCTTGTCTATATTGGAGGAATATTTATATTCTTTCGATACTTTCAGAACATTATCATCCTTTAATGCCCATTCAGGGTTAAAATAAACCGGCATCGAATTTAAAGCAGTAAAAATATCCGGATGTAAAGCATGTGATTTGTGGGCTCTGTCTCCGGGAATTAGTTTCCAGTTACAATAAATCCATATCCCGATAAAATTTGAGCAAACTACCTGGGCTGCTCCTCGTAAATTGACCATAACATCTCCAGGCAGATAATCTAAAGTAAGCTGGCTTCCGGTTAAAATAACGGGTATGGATATTTTTGGAAAACATATTTTCAACCATGCTGAAAGATAAGCCATGGTATCGGTACCGTACAGAATTAATACTCCGTCAAGACCTTTTTGTAACTCATTTGCAATGAGAGCGGTTATTTTCAGCCAATGTCCGGGATGTATATTTGAACTGTCTTTTCCTGGAATTCCCAGGGGTTCACAGCAAACGATTTCGTCAATTGCTTTGTCTATAAAAAATTCTTTTACGGTTTTATGTAGTGATTTAAAATTGTTTGCATCAGGACCGGCAATTTTCGTTTTTCCCTGAAATCCACTGGCAATAGTCCCTCCGGCAAAAATAGCTAATATTCTCTTCATTTACAGCATCCTCCGGTAATAATTATAACATCCTGACAAAAAAAGTTGAATTCAATTTGAAAGATTTTTTCAAGAATAATGTTTGTTAATTAAGAAAAACTGTTTTTAAATATTTTATGTAAAATTTAGTAGTTTGAAATTTATTTTAAAGGTGACATTGTAACAGATTAAAATTATCTATTATGTCCAAGCATGGGAACAAATCTCACTCCAATAAGTCCTTTAGACTTTACCTTTCCTT
>CAZMLS010000109.1:0-5842 GCA_964567215.1 uncultured Atribacterota bacterium
TTCCGGAGGAATATTTAAGAAAAATAAGAGAGCAAAAACAGGAAGAAGAAGAGGAAAAAATAGAATATACTAAAATGAAAAACAAAGAAGAGGAAGATAAAAAGAGGGAAGAAGAGATCGAAAAAATAAGGCAGATATTTAACTCGCTTGATCCGTTAAAGCAGGAAGAAATAAGAAAAGAAGCAGAAAAAGGGTTGCCAGATTTTTGGAAAGAAAAACTCAACAAGGTAAGAGCTAAAGGAACAACTTCAAAATTACTTGAGGGTGTCCTGGAAGAAAAGAGAAGAGAAATAATAAAGGAATGGACTAAAATCGGAAAGATTTAGTTTATAAATTACAAGAGATAAAAATTTTAACAATAAAAATAATCAATATCAGGGGTTGCCTGAAAAAAAAGAATAAGTGCTGTAAAGACACAAGAAATAGGACTCAATAATTAGAAATTAAATATTGACTCATTTTTTGCGCCAAATACTTTCATAAAATAATCGGAGGTAAAAATAAAGTGAAAGATAAGAACAAGCGCAAGAAAGAATCAGCTTCTAGAGAGAAAAAAAAGACAGACGATAAGTTGCACACTATCAATGAAAATAACCACATTAAAAACCATTTTCCCGAATTCACCCGGGATATATTAGATTCCTCCGCAGTAGGAATATTTATATTAGATTCTGATTTTAAAATCGCCTGGATCAATCATGCAACCGAAAAATATTTCGGATTGGATCGGGAAAAAGTGCTAGGCAAAGACAAACGAGAATTAATCAAAAAAAACATACAACATATTTTTGAAGATCCGGATGAATTTACCCGGAAAGTATTTGCCACCTATGATAACAATACCTATATAGAGAATTTCGAATGCCATGTTCTTTCCGCAAATAAACGCAAAGACCGCTACCTTGAGCACTGGAGCCAACCCATTAAAACCGGAATTTATAAGGGTGGGCGAATTGAATATTATCATGATATTTCTAACCTTAAACAGGCGGAAAAACAATTAAAGGATTCAGAAGAATGGTTAAAAATATTATTTAACTATGCCCCGGATGCCTATTATATCCATGATTTAAAAGGTAATTTTATTGACGTAAATAGACAAGCAGAAAAACTCATCGGCTATAAAAAAGAAGAATTAATCGGAAAGAACTTTTTTGAATTAAAGTTACTTTCTACTAAAGATATGCCCAAGGTGGAAAAATCGTTTACAAAAACAAACATGGGATTACCAACAGGACCGGATGAATATGTCCTAAAACGAAAAGATAAAAGTACAGTAGTAGTAGAGATTTCCGATCATTTGGTTAAGATTAAAGGAAAAAAATGTGTATTGGGTATAGCCAGGGATATCACTGAGCGTAAACAGATAGAAAAAACCCTTACGGAATCAGAGGAAAAATATCACACCGTATTTGAGAATACCGGCACGGCTATGGTGATTATTGATGAAGATAATAATATCTCTATGGTAAACGCTCAATTTGAAAAACTGAGTGGATATACTAAAGCAGAAATTGAAAATAAGAGGAAATGGATCGATTTTATTGTTCCTGAAGATTTAGAAAGGATGAAGAAATATCATCTTACCCGGAGGAAGCCCGGAGAAGAACCACCCACAAAGTATGAATTTCGCATAATAGATAAAAAGGGTGCAATTAAAGATATATTTACAAAAATTGGAATGATTCCTAATACCAAAAAGAGCGTTGCTTCTTTAACGGATATCACTGAACGCAAAGAAGCAGAAAATAAATTACGAGAAAGCGAAAGAAAACTTAAGGAAGCCCAACACATTGCCCAAGTTGGAAGCTGGGAATATGACTTCAGTAAAGATATGCTTCACCGGTCAGATGAAGTTTACCGAATTTTCAATTTAAAACCACAACAATTTGGAGCCACCTATAAATCATTTTTGGACAATATCCATCCCGATGACAGAGCCATGGTAGATAAAGCATACACCGAATCTGTAAAAAATAAAAAACCCTATGATATTATTCATCGCCTACTGTTAAAGGATAGTACTCTTAAATTTGTAAGGGAGCGATGCGAAACCTTCTATAATGATACCAGCAAAACATTTCAATCTATCGGCACAATTCAGGATATCACTGAGCGCATAGAAGCCGAACAAAAACTGCTCCACCGGGTTGAACTGGAAAAGCTTATCACATCGATTTCTACCAGATTTGTCGGCATTTCTCTCGATAAGATTGATGACGAAATAAACCGAATGCTGCAAACCGTCGGTCAATTTACCCACATTGACCGTAGTTACCTCTTCTTGTTCTCAGAGGATGGTTCTATCATGGATAACACCCATGAGTGGTGTGCTCCGGGAGTAGAAGCACAAATCGATAATCTACAGGGATTTCCTTCTTCCACCTTTCCCTGGTGGATGGAAAAGCTCAACCGCAATGAGACCATACATACCCCCCGTGTAGACGAATTACCCTCTCATGCCCAATCCGAAAAGGAGATTCTCCAATCCCAAAACATCCAGTCCGTACTGGTCGTTCCGGTAGCCAAAGGTTCGAAGCTGATAGGATTCATCGGATTTGATACCGTAAAGCAGATAAAAAATTGGACAAAAGAGGACATCACCCTACTAAAAACCCTGAGTAATATTGTCGCACAGACCCTGGAACGCCGGAAAGCAGAAGAAAGACTACAGAAGGCTATGAATGCCACCATCGAGACCATGTCCAAGATAGTAGAGGCCAAAGACCCCTATACTTCCGGCCACCAGCACCGAGTCTGTCAATTAGCCGTTCACCTTGCCCGAGAGTTAAACCTTCCCGAGGATAAGATTGAAGGGATAAGGATCGCCTCTTTAATCCACGATATCGGGAAGATCGGCCTGCCCACTGAAATCCTGAGTAAACCCACCACGTTAACTGATATAGAATTCAGCTTAATCAAAGCCCATTCGCAGATAGGGTATGATATCTTAAAAACCATCGATTTTAATTGCCCGGTTGCTCAAATTGTGCTCCAACATCATGAAAAGATTAATGGCTCCGGATATCCAAAAAAACTAAAGAGTGATGAGATTCTTCCGGAAGCTAAAATATTAGGAGTAGCTGATGTCGTGGAGGCCATGTCTTCTCATCGTCCTTATCGACCGGCTTTAGGAATAGATGCTGCCCTAGAAGAAATCTCTAAAAACAAAGGTATCCTCTATGAACCTGAAGTAGTTGCCGCTTGTTTTAAGCTCTTCAAGGAAAAAGGATTCAAATTTGAATAGATAAAAGTATTTTACATTTCCCTTGGGCCAAGGGCATGATATTATGTTTTTATTGTATAAAAATTAAATCACCAATTACTCTTATATAAGATTACTCTAATATTAATTTTTATGGAGGTGCAAAATAAAAAAGATGAAGAATATAAAGGAGAAAAAAGACCAGCCTATTGAGGAGTTACAAGAAAGGCATGAAAAGGTTGCCGAATTAGAAAAAATAGCAGTTAGGTATAATCTGCTGGAGAAAGAACTCCAGCAGAGTGACGAAAAGTTGCAAAAACTGATAGAAGATATTGCCTATATTATTACGAAAATAGTTGAAATAAGAGATCCCTACCTTACAGGACACCACCAAAGAGTCTCCAAACTTGCTACTGCAATAGCCCAAGAGATGAAACTTCCCCAGGATAAGATCGAAGGAGTAAAAATTGCCTCTCTGGTTCATGATGTGGGTAAGGTTAATTTGCCCACTGAAATTGTCAGTAAGCCAAGTTCATTAATTGAAGTGGAATTTAATTTACTCAAAAATCATCCCATAACGGGTTATGAAATCTTAAAAAAAGTAAATTTTCCCTGGCCCGTTGCTGAAATTGTCCTTCAACATCAGGAAAAGATAGATGGCTCAGGATATCCGAGAGGGTTAAAAGGTGCCGAAATTCTTATAGAGGCAAAAATATTAGGGGTAGCGAATGTGGTTGAAGCAATGTCTTCTTATAAATCTTATCGGCCTGCTCTTGGCATTGATGAAGCTTTAGCAGAAATTTTAAAGTATAAAAATATTCTTTTTGACCCGGAAGTGGTAGATGCCTGTATCAAACTCTTCACAGAAAAGGATTTTAAATTTGAAGGATAAATAAAGATAAAAGGGATGGTTTAAAGAGCCACCCCTCATTCTTTAATTTTTTCATTAAGAAGATTAGGTTTAATTTCGTAAATTAGTTTTATAAAAATTGGAATAAAGAATTATAAACATTGCAATGGAGAAAAACAGGTCTTTACTTGGGGAAAAGAGTTTTTATAATATAAAGAAGTTCTTTTTATTCTTTAGAAGATTTGTTAACATATGGTCGTAACATGCGTTCGGTGATAATTTTTGATTTAAGTGGATCACCTAGTTTTTCTAATTCTATAATCACTAAAGAATTGAGTTTCAACAGATTTAAAATTTGTGTAACTCTAGCCCTTGAGATACTTTTTATTCTAGCTAGTTCTGCTTGATTCTTTGCTTTTTCAGAATCAAGCATTTCTTTGTATTCTTTGGCCAAATATATAGGATTTCTATGTATTTTCTTAGAAATGGGAGATGTTTTAACTGCTGTTTTAAAGTAAAATTGATAGGTAAAAGTTCTGTCTATTTAACTTCCTAACAGATTCCAATTGCTTCTTCTAACTTTTGATACACTTTTTCAATTTCATCACTCATATAAAAAGTTCGAAAATCGTTCTGTTGGGGGAGCCGAATAGGATTTGAACCTATAAAAATCTTCTATATTTTCCCATCATTAACATTTTCCCCTTGACAACCAGCCAATAAAAATTAAAAATAAATATAATAGAAAATAATTATAGATAAAATTAAAAGAGAGTGTAAACCGCATCTTTAAGATTAACAATGCTTAACTATATACATTTAAAACATATTACTCTAATATCAGGAGGTTCTTTTATGTGTAAGAAATTGATTTTGGTTTCACTTGCAATCATTTGCCTATTTTTTATTTTTGGATTTGAAATTGGTGCTGCTCAAGCTGAGCAGTCGTTGGTCTCTTTCTCTTCCGGAGCATTGGTGGTAGAGAAATCCCCGGAATACAGTGCTGCATGGGGGAATATCTGGATGACAGACGAAAATCCGAAAACCGGCTGGTGCTGTCCCAGTGGACAGATTTCGAGTAACGTCATCGTAATTGAATTGCCCGAGGAAATCATGTTTGAACGTTTGGAATTTGATACCGCATCTGCAGATGCAAAGGGACGTGGCGCAAAGGACATTCTTGTTGAACTTTCGAGTGATGGACCCACAGAAGGATTTACAGAAATTGCCAGCGTAACGCTTAATGATCGGGAGGACAACCAGAGCTTTCCGGTAACCGTTGATAAATCCGGAAGGTGGGTTCGCCTGACGGTTAAAAATAATCATGGTGACAGCGAATATACAGAGCTTATGGATTTTCGCGCCTATGGGGAACAACTAACCAAGACACCCTTACCCGATGTATCCGGAACCTATGCTACGAACTATAATGACTTTCATCTTCGACAGGAAGGAACATCAGTGACCGGCTGTTATGAATACGATGAAGGAATACTAAACGGGGGTATTGAAGACCGTATCATGAAATTTACCTGGATGGAAACAGGTCAAAAAGGACCTGCTGTTATGGTATTTGCCTCTGACGGAGAAAAGTTTTACGGCATTTGGTGGTATGAGGGTAGAGAAGATTCACCCGGTGGAACATGGAATGGCATAAAAATATCTGATGATGTTGGCGGCTGTCCTCATTGGGGAGGCGGTGTACAGGAACAGATAACAGGAGAGCTTTTAAAATATGGTAGAGTCAGACTTTACGGTATTAATTTTGATTATGATTCAAATGTTAT
>CAZMLS010000110.1:0-5836 GCA_964567215.1 uncultured Atribacterota bacterium
GACCCGACTGTAAACCAATTAGAACAAATATCTGCTAAAAAAGTCGGAAAAGAAGATGCCTTATTTGTATCTAGCGGAACCATGGGTAACTTAATATCTGTTTTAACTCACTGTCAACGGGGAGAAGAGGCTTTATTAGAAATTAACTCACATATGTATTATTATGAAGTAGGTAGTATGTCTGCTGTAGCCGGAGTTATGCCTCGTCTTTTTGTGGGCAATAAAGGAATGCCAAGTGTCCAAGCTATAAGTAAAGTTTTAAGAGATGAAAATATTCATTATCCGAAAACAACTTTGCTTTGTATGGAAAATACACACAACCGTGCCGGAGGAACAATCATTCCACCTAAAATAATGGAGAAAATTTATATATTCGCCAGGCAAAGAAATATTTCTGTTCATTTGGACGGTGCGCGGATATTTAATGCATCTATAGCATTGGGAATTAAACCTGAGATATTTACCAGGTATACTGATTCGATTATGTTTTGTCTGTCCAAGGGATTAAGTGCCCCGGTTGGTTCAATTTTAGCCGGTTCAAAAGAATTCATTAAAAAGGCACGGAAAAATCGTAAGATGTTAGGTGGTGGAATGAGACAAGCAGGAATTATTGCAGCAGCGGGAATTGTAGCATTGGAAAAAATGATCGACAGGTTAAAAGAAGACCATCAGAATACTAAGATATTAGCGGAAGGTTTAGTGGAAATAGAAGGTATAAAAGTGGATTTAGAAACAGTACAAACAAATATGATTTATGTTGATTTCAGCGAGTTAGGGTTAAGTACATCTCAATTTATGGAAAAATTATCCGATTATCATATTTTAGGTTCACCTCTTCCGGGAAGTAGAATTCGATTTGTAACCCATTATGGAATAAGTCAAAAAGATATATTCACTACATTGGATGCGATAAAAGAGATAGTTAAAAATACAAGCAATAAGTGATTAAATAGTTAATTGGTTGTCTAGTTACCTGATTAGTTAGTTAAGAAAATAGAATAAAGGAGCCAGGAGACAGGAGTCAGAATCCAGAATAAAGAAAAGAATAAAAAATAGAAGCCAGAAGTCAATTGGTGAACATACAGTAATAAGTAATGAGTGTGCGCCAATAAGCAGTAAGGAAAGAGTTAGTTGGAGGAAAGTTTTTCGATTTTTGTATTTTGAATTTACTAAAAACTAATCTTAAATTATACTGAGTTATCATATTTTATTTTTTTATTTTTTGTATTATCTTAACTCGATACTATATACTCAATACTCGATACTAATTTAATTGGTCAATAGGAGAATTGGTAAATTGGAGAATTAGTAGATTATTTTCATTATATTTTTGTAAATAGTTAAACATGAAAATATAAAAATAATTCAGAGAAGAGGGCGAAAATGATTTTTAGCAAATTATTAATATTGCTGATAGTTGTACCTGTAGTGGAACTGTATATATTAATAGAAATCGGTCAGCAAATTGGTGCTTTTACCACAATTGGAATCATTGTATTAACCGGTATTATCGGAGCTTATTTAGTTAAAAATCAAGGATTTATGATTCTAAGGAAAATACAGCATGATCTAAGTCAAGGCATTCTACCGGGAGATAGCTTGTTGCAGGGGATTATTATACTAGCGGGTGGGATATTCTTGCTTACCCCGGGTTTTATTACAGATATCATTGGATTTATATTTTTAATCCCCATTAGTCGGGAAATAGTGAAAAAATATTTATTAATTTGGTTAAAAAGGAAAATAGATTCAGGAAATATTAATATAGACAATTTTAAACCATTATCTTGATTAAAGATTTTTATTTATTAAAAAAAGGATATATAAATGATTATAGGGTGTGGGATTGATATCGTAAAAATAGAAAGAATAGAAAAAATAATTAACAAATGGGGAATAAGCTTTAATAATAGAATATTCACTCATTTAGAGAGACAGTACTGCGAAAAAAAGAAAAACGGGTACCCATCTTATGCGGGCAGATTTGCTGCAAAAGAAGCACTATTAAAGGCATTGGGATTGGGGTTAAACGGAGTGAGTTGGAAAGATGCTGAAGTTGTTAATAATCAATTTGGACAACCCTTCTTGAAGTTAGATGGTAAATTAAAAAAAATTGTATCTGAGAAAAAAATAGGTAAAATATTTCTTACTATTTCCCATACAAATGAATATGCTGTTGCACAGGTTATTTTAGAAGGTAAACTAACGGATAAAAACAAAGAATAAAATGGTTATAAGTGAATTATTTTGATAAATTGAAAATAAAAAAACGAAAAATCGTAACTTAAAATTTAAAAATAAGACAGAAAGGAAACAAAAGTTGGAAACTATAATATAAATTTGTATCCATTCCCTTGAGAAAAGCATATAAAAAGCATATTTTAAATAATGAATTAGTGTTTTAGATTTATACTCTTTCCCGTGCTAATGACTAATTTAATCGACTAATCGGCTAATTAGTTAACCGGCAAGTTGGATCATTTTCTATTTCTTTCTTTGTATTATCTTAACTCGATACTATATACTTAATACTTGATACTAATTTAATTGGTTAATTGGAAAATTGGAGAATCGGCTAATTGATCAATTGGTTAATTAATCTTAATCTTTATCTTTAATCTTAATTGGAGAATTGGTTAATTGGAGAATTGGTTAATTATTTAAATATTTTATGCGGAGGTATTTTTATGAAAATTGTTTCCAGTCAGCAAATGAAAAAAATTGATCAAAGAGCAATAGAGGAATATGGAATATCAGGTCTTGTTTTAATGGAAAATGCAGGTTTAAAAGTTTTTAATAATATGAAAAATATTTATCCTGACCTAATAGAAAAAGAGGTAGCTATCATTGCTGGTTCCGGAAATAATGGAGGGGATGGTTTTGTAGTTGCCCGACATTTGTATAATTATGGCGTAAAGGTAAAAGTGTTTTTATTGTGTTCTTTTAATAAAGTAAAGGGAGATGCAAAAACTAATTTAAACATCATTGATAAAATGGGTATTGAACTACTTGAAATAGTCCCTTCTAAAATTCAGGAGATAGAGGAGATTATTAGTGTTTCAGATATAATTATAGATGCTATCTTGGGTACCGGTCTTCAAGGAATGGTAGCTGGTTTAAAAGCAAAAATTATCGATGTGGTTAATAGGAGCAGGAAAGAAATAGTATCAATTGATATTCCTTCCGGTTTAAATGCCGATACAGGACGTATAGAAGGAATTTGCGTAAAAGCTAATTATACCATTACTATGGCTTTATCAAAAATAGGTTTGTTGATCTACCCCGGTGTTAATTATGTTGGTAAATTAATTGTGGAAGATATAAGTATCCCACAATCTCTTTTAAAAGATAAAGAACTGAAGTTCAACCTCATTACCAGAGAAATCGTCCGATTACTTCTTCCAGCCCGTCTTCCGGACAATCATAAAGGATCATTCGGTAAAGTGTTATTATTAGCGGGCTCCATGGGAATGACCGGTGCAGCATATTTGGCAAGTGAAGCAGCGATTAAGAGTGGTACAGGTATAGTAGTACTTGGAATACCAAAAAGTTTAAATGATATTATGGAAGTCAAATTAACTGAAGTAATGACATTACCATTGGAAGAAACCAAAGAAAAAACATTAGACGAAAAAGCAGAAGACAAAATATTGAAATTATTAAAAGATTTTTCTATTATGGGAATCGGCCCCGGAATTTCCAGGCAGCTTAAAACACAAAGTTTAATTAACCGTTTAGTTAAAAATTCTTCTATCCCTTTAATATTGGATGCAGATGCCTTATATAGTTTAGGGGAAAATCTTGAAATATTAAAGAAAGCCAAGGTACCAATAATTATTACACCGCATCCCGGGGAAATGGCCAGGTTAATTAATAAGGAAGTAGGTTTTGTATTAGATAATAGAATACAGGTAGTAAAAGAAGTTGCTCAGGAATTCGGAATTGTCGTTGTGTTGAAAGGTGCAAGGACAATTATCGCAGATAATAACGGAAACACTTTTCTAAATATTGGAGATAATTCCGGAATGGCAACAGGAGGATCGGGGGATATTTTAACCGGGATAATATCAAGTTTAATTGCTCAAGGATTAAATGACATTTCAGCAGCAGTTGCCGGGGTTTATATTCATAGTTTTGCAGGCAGTCTTGCTCGTGATATTAAAGGTGAAAGAGGAATGACTGCAGGTGACATATTGATGCAGATTCCTCAAGCTTTCTTACAAATTGAGAATGTTGTATAGTTTGAACATTGATACAGAACAGACTTTTTCTTTAAATAAAATAAATAAGAAAAATCCTATTTTCCAACTAAATACTTGAGATAATTATATTCAATTATATAATGTGTTTGAAACATAAATATTAGAAAGGAAATTCTTGTGAGGAATAAATTATTAGGCTCAACCTGGTTAGAAATTGATCTTGATGCCATAGCAAAAAATACTAGAAACATTAAAAAATTAATTGGCCAAAATAAGGAATTAATGGCAGTTGTCAAGGGTAATGCATACGGACATGATGTTTTGGAAATTGTCCCGATATTTCTAAAAAATGGAGCTACGAGACTGGCGGTTGCTCGATTAGAAGAGGGGATATTCTTACGAAAAGCCGGCATTGATGTCCCGATTTTGGTTTTAAGTGCTACCTTAAAAGAAGAGGCTGAAACAGCGTTGATGCATGATATTACTACATCTGCGTGCAATATAAGTTTTATTAAAAAAATGAATGAATTGTCTTTAAAATTGAAAAAGAAAGCAAAAATTCATCTAAAAATAGATACAGGAATGGGTCGGCTTGGGGTTAAGCCGGAAAAAGCAGTGGATTTTATTAAAAAGGTACTTACTTTTGATCATATTATAATCGAAGGTATTTTTACCCATTTTTCAGTAGCTGACGAAAAAGATAAAAAATACACAGAGGAGCAATTTAGAAAATTCAGTGAAATTTTAAAAATTCTTGAAAAAGAAAAAATAAGAATTCCTTTAAAACATGTTAGTAATAGTGCAACTCTTCTTGATTTAGAACATATGTGGTTAGATATGGTAAGACCCGGAATTGCTTTATATGGACTATATCCTTCAAAGGAAGTGAAAAAAGTTATCAAACTGATACCAGCACAGAGATTCAAAACCCGAATAGCTTTTTTAAAAGAACTTCCGGCAGAAAAATCTATCAGTTATGGAAGAACTTATACTACTTATAAAAAAAACACAATTATTGCTTCTCTTCCAATAGGTTATGCTGACGGATATTCACGATTACTTTCTAACAAGGGAGAAGTCCTGGTAAGAGGGGAAAGAATGCCGATAATAGGCCGTATTTGTATGGATCAGTGCATGATTGACGTTACTGACTTACCTTTGGTTAAGATAGGTGATGAAGTTGTATTATGGGGGAAACAGGGGAATGAAAGAATAACAGTTGAAGAAATAGCTGATAAACTGAATACAATAAATTACGAAATTACTCATCTGCCTGATAAGAAACGGGTTTCAAAATTATTTATAAAAAATGGAAAACCATATAAAGTAAAAAGTATGCTTGGAGAAGAATTAATCGTTGGTTAAGAAAAGATAAAGAAGGTTACAAGTTGCAAGTTTCGAGTTGCAAGCAAAGAAAAGAAAAGAAAAGTTTACAGTTTTCAGTTATCAGTTTTCAGTGAACACGAGAAAAAAATAAAACATAAAGGCTTAAAGTCAATCGGTCAATCGGCGAATTGGTAAATTGCTCTTAATCTTGATCTTTACCTTAATCTTAATTGGTCAATCGGTCAATCGGCGAATTGGTAAATTGCTCTTAATCTTGATCTTTACCTTAATCTTAATTGGTCAATCGG
>CAZMLS010000111.1:0-4193 GCA_964567215.1 uncultured Atribacterota bacterium
TGCTATTATATAGAACATCTATCACACCTTAATAAATATTTTTAGCTTACTCTCATTTTTGACAATGTAAATTTCATTATAAAACTCGTGACTGAATAAAATTCAACCCAATCTTTACCTAATAATCATAAATTCACTTTGTCTCATTATGATATAGTTTCTTTATGAAACTACGGATTTTTCTATTTATCTTAAATTTTATCTATTTTCCTTAATTATTATTATTTATTTTTTACTATAAAATTGTACAGCTAATACTTTATCTTCTTGCTGCAAAGTTTTACTCCCTTTTTCTTCATTTATAATTTCTTTGATTATGTTTCCCTCTATTATTCTATAGACCCCTTTTTAAGAATTTCGAACTTTTATTATTTTACGTTATGCTATATTTTCTTAAGATAAAAAATGAAATGTTTATTTTACAATTGTTTTAGAGGGGGAAACGACTGAAAATAATTTTCAAATATCAAAGTCGTAATTTAAATTAATTTGTTTTATTTGTGCTGCTTTTAATTTGTGTTTGATTATTAAAACCAACACTATATACAAGATTTAGAAAATATGACAAAGATTATCAAACCGACTTATGGCACATTTGGAGGAGAAGATTCTCTCCTCCAAATGATCTAATTATTTCATAACCTTAAAACTAACATGATAGACCTGTAACCTATCTTTTATAGTTAATTGTTATTCAAAAATGCTCATTTTCTTGCTTTTGTGTCATCTATTTTTTATTTTCTTCTTCTAAGATAACTTATTTATTTCATCATAAGATTTGGCAGCCATGTAATAATCTGTGGGAATATACTAAAAAGCACTAGACAAAAGGCTATAATGGTAATAAATGGAATGACTCCCTTTATTATGTCATTCAATGTAACTCCAAGTTCTGGCGGAGCAACTCCCTGACAAACAAAAACTGACATTGCCATAGGAGGTGTTTGAAATGCCATCTGTAAATTGATGCAAACCATCATACCAGCCCATAGTGGATCAAATCCTAAAGCGATTATAACGGGTGATAATATTGGGACAATGATAAAGACAATACCTATCCATTCGATAAACATCCCTAGAAGAAAGACAATTAACATGATTACGCCAAAAGAAGCCCATCTTCCACCGGGAACACCTAAAATTGCTTCTTTCACGACATTACCGCAACCCGCACTCATAAACACTCCGACATAAGCATAACAAATTCCTGCGATCAGAAGTACAAATGAACTCACTCTGAGTGTTTCTAATGCTGCCCGTTTGGCAATATCCCAAGTCATTTTCCGGTAGGCCACCGCTAAGAGAACAGCAGCCAAACTTCCCATAGCTGCCGCTTCAGTCGGGGGAGCTATCCCCAGAAATATGGTGCCTAAAACCGCTAAAATGATTAATACCGGAGGAAGTAATGCTTTTAATAATTTTATCGTTTTTACTAAAAAAGACTGTTTCAAATTTTTCTCTTCCGAAACCGGTGGACCTAATTCTGGATTCAGGTAACACCGAATTCCTACATAGGCAACATAGGAACCCGAGAGGATTAGACCGGGAATAAAAGCAGCCATAAACATCTGTCCGATAGAAAGACCGGCTTGTGGTGCATAGACAACCAACATGATACTGGGAGGAATAAGTATTCCCAACGTACCAGCAGCAACAACTGAACCTGCAGCAAGTGATTTATCATAGCCTCTTGTCACCATGGGTGCCAGTGCAATCAATGTCAACATGGTAACAGAAGCAGTGATGACCCCTAAGCATGCCGCAAGGATAGTCCCAAATATGATAGTAACAATAGCTAATCCACCCCTGAATCCCCTCATACTTTCATATAGGACAGTATATAGTTCTTCAACGATTCCAGACATTTGCAGGATAACACCCATAAATGTAAAAAGAGGAACAGCCAGGAATGGATAACTTAGTACCATGCTATACATCCGAGTGTATAAAATATGGTAGGTTATATCTCCCCCAAATAAAAGAAAACCCATAATGAGTGCAACACTGGCTATGACAAAAGCAATAGGGAAACCCGTCATAACAAGGGTAAGTACTCCCCCTAGCATTAAAACAGTAATGACTTGTTCACTTAAAAAATCAATCAAATGCTTCACCTCTTATCACAAAATATAGGTCACGGATAAACTTAGCTATACCTTGAAGAAGCAATAAAAATGCTCCTACAGCAAATATCGTTCTAAATGGAGCGGCTGGAGGGTACCAATAGGTAGAAATCATGATCTCATTAATTCTCCATGCTCTCACTGCCCATTTGGTAGAAACCTTTACCAGTACTATCATTAATGGAAAAAAGAATATTAAAGAGCTGATGATATCCATTAACGCTTTTTTCCTATCGGAAAGGAGATGAAATAAAAGATCTACCCTCACGTGAGAGTTATGCAAATGACAGTAAGACCAACCCAAAATATAAAGTGATCCACCAGCCATAGTCATGGTTTCATATGCCCAAACAGTAGGCGCATTAAAGAAATGTCTCATAATTGTTTCGTATGCGCCTACCAGGACAAGGAGCCAAGCAAGCCATCTAGCCGATAAACCAGCATACTTACTTAACGTATCAATGCCTCTAATCATTTTTCTCAAAATTACCATACTTCTTAACTCCTTGTTATTCTTGATTCAAATAAACAAATTTACCGGCTAATGATTACTATAATCCAGCCTTTTTCCCATAGGCATTCATGGATTCCAAAATCTCACCAAATATCGGGCTCTCTTCAGCGGCTTTTTCTGTATAAAATGCTACAGCTTCTTGTGAGAGGGCATCTGCTACTTCTTTGGGGAGATTATATACATCACAACCAGCTTCTCTGAAACTTTGTATTGCATCCATATCATTATGGCTTTCAAAATTTTGCTGTTCCTGTGTGTATCTTGCTAGCACGTTCTGCACCAATACTTTCAGATCATCAGGAAGCGCTTCCCAGGAGTCTTTGTTAACAAACCAGACGTGGGGATCACTTGGCGCCCGTACAGGTGATATAATAACATAATCTGCGATTTCATTGAAATGCATACTCCAATTGGTCGACAAACCTGCGTATTCAAAGGCTTCAATGGTACCTCTCTGCATTGCCTCGTATAATTCACCACCAGGTAAAAATATAGGATTAGCACCCAACCTGGCCAGGATTTCGCCGCCATCACCGGAAGTACGTATTTTTAGACCCTTCAAGTCAGCCACCGTTTCTATCTTCTTTTTGGAATGAAGGAACACTTCACCCGGCTCAGGAGATAAAAATCCGGGCATAACCATGGCATTATAACCCTCCATCATCTTGTTCATCAATTGATATCCTCCGCCATAATCAAACCACTGTGTTAAAATTTGTCCAGGCAGTCCACCTGGTCTGGAGCTAATTAAACCGGCTGCCGACCATTTATCCAAGTTATACATGGGACAGGTATAGCACAAGTCTAGAACACCCTCAAGGACAGCATCAAGTTCTTTACATTCAGGAACAACCGAACCACCGACAAATGCCTTGACTTCCATTCGCCCGCCACTCGCTATGGTAATTGCTTCACAAGCTTTATCATGGTGAATCTGTGAATAATTTGAGGCAGGACCAAAACTGGAAGACTTCCATACAATCTTATCCGCGGCCGCTAAAGCGAAGCTCGAACTAGCAATTAATAAAATACTAATCAACATCACGAAAAGTAAAATTCTTTGTTTTTTAAATGATAACATCATTTTCCTCCTAAAATATTTGAAAAATAATTAAACAGATTGTGTAATACCAAAAAATTACACAATTTAACCTTAATCCATACCATAATATAAAGGCATAGATTCTATATTCATTGCATGAATCACCTCCTCGTAATTTTGTTCTTTCAAATGTGCCTTACTTTCCAAGATGTAGAGATATTAACTTTATCCTTAAAGTAAAATGACTTGCAAAATTTCTATTTTATTGTTTTCCATTATTGTTAAAGAAAACAAAATTTATCTTATAATAATACTAATTACTTATACGCTATTTTAGCGTATTTTTTAGAAACTACGAAATTCTTTTAAATCGTAACTCAATAATTACTTTTCTAATCTTAATATCAATTTTGTGAAGTCATCTTTACAAATAAGTAATTTTCATACCAACTTGAATTTCAAATATGTATTTATTCTCCATCCTTATATATTCTAAAGGAATTTTCAAATATTA
>CAZMLS010000111.1:4293-5803 GCA_964567215.1 uncultured Atribacterota bacterium
TCATTATAAAACTACAGACTTTACAATTTGCTTTAGATTTCCTTTAACTGCAACATCTTTATCACTTTATTCATTTTACCATAAATATCTGCTTTTTCTAGAGAACAATATAAGTCATGATGTATTTTAGATAGTTCTTTATATGCTTTGTGATTTTGACCAATAGGTATTTTTCGGCTCAGATTGTTTACATGAATCATATTATCTACCGCAGAAGTGACACTATTATATAAACCGGTTGTAGTAGCGGCTATGATAGCTGCTCCCAAAGCGGAGGCTTCCTCGTATTCTGTTTTGGCTACGGTTTTACCGTAAATATCAGCCTGGATTTGATTAAATGTTTCAGATCGAGTTAATCCTCCACTAATTCTAACTTCTTTTATTTTTCCAATATCAATTTCCATAATATTAATATTTTTCTGTATCTCAAAAGCTATTCCCTCCAATATTGCCCTTATTATCGAAGAACGTTTGTGGCCTAATGATAATCCAAAGAGTATTCCGCGCGCTTCCGGATTCCAATAAGGAGCTGCAGACGCCGCAAAATGGGGTATTAAGAGTAAACCATTTGCCCCCAATGGTTCTTTTTCTGCTTCAGAATCCATTATTTGATAGGGGTCAATTCCCAGTTTCCTTTGATTTTCCATTACAATTTGTCCAAAGGTATCTCTAAACCAACGGTATATTGAACCGGTTGTAAAAATACCAGCTTCCAGTACCCACTTGCCAGCAATTGAAGAGGCACTACAAATTAAGCGTTGATCAATATCCTTAACCGGTTTATCACTATGTGCTAAAACAAAAGAACCACTTCCTGTATTTACTTCAACCATCCCGGCTTCTACTACCCCTAATCCTATGGCAGCGCATTGCTGATCTCCTCCTGCCGCAATAACAGGTATTCCTTTCGGCAAATCAAGTTCTTCCGAAACAACCCTATTAATAAATCCAATGATTGAACCAGGCGGAACAGCTTCTGGTAATTTAGTAAAATCGATTCCAACACTTTTTATCAAGTCTTTATCCCACTTTAATTTGTTAATATTAAAAAGCATTGTTCGGGAAGCTTGTGTCCAGTCAGTTTTAAACTCTCCTGTTAGGTAATGAATAATATAATCCTGTACCGAAAGAAAAACATAAGAGTGGTTATAGATTTCAGTTTTATTCTTTTTTAGCCATAATAATTTTGGTAAGGTAAAATAAGGGTCAACCCTCAACCCTGTAACATCGTATATCTTTTTTGCGCCATACTCATTTATTAAATGCTTCGTTTCTTCTGTTGCCCTTTTATCCTGCCATAATATGGCATTATCTAAGGGATTACCTTTTTTATCAACAGGAATAAAAGTAGCTCTTTGTGATGTGACTGCAATAGCAGATATATAACTCTTGTTATGCTTTAATTTATTAATTGCTTCTTTAACTGTTTTTCGAGTAGCCTGTAACCATGTTTTAGGATCATGGTCGATCCACCTTGATGATAAATAAATACTCTGATATTCTTGATAAG
>CAZMLS010000112.1:0-5719 GCA_964567215.1 uncultured Atribacterota bacterium
GTAGCTATTAATACCTTCCGTAGATGGTATCCTCGTTACTTAGAAAGCGGGTTAGAAGGAATCAAAAAAGCTAGATATCATAACAATAAGCATTTAGGAAGAATTAATGAAAAATACAAAGATAGAATAATTGAATTAAAAAAGAAACATCCTTTATGGGGACGGCGAACTATCGCTTTGGTTATACGCAATGAAAATAATGGTAAAAGGATAATTAGTCCAAGTGGGGTACAAAAAATTTTGGAAAAGGCAGGTTTGTGGAAAAATAATATATAAATAAACAGGAAAATAAGAGCATTCATGAGTAATAAGAAGATATTTAGAGAAAAAAAAGCTAAAGGGCTTGTAATGGTCAGGCTCCCCATTATTTTCGGTGAAATTTTTGGCCTAATATTTTTTCTCTTAATGGTTTCAATTAAATTATTTATCAAAAGAAATAATTTGACCCTATGTCTTCTTATGACCCCTGTTTCTTTTAAACACCAATTTCAAATAAGTGAGCATGAAAAAATATTATGCTTTTCCTCCTAACTCACCTAAACTTGCAGAAGGAGCATTCTTAACTTTAATGAAATACCTATTATTTTTACGTTCGATTTCAATCTTGTTGACATCAAAATCATCCGGAAGTAACCTTATAAGAGCGATATTGTCCCTGGGAATAAGCATTACCCTTGGTTCATCATCAATATCAACTGGATTAACTTGTCCATATACAACAATAATTCCTTTTCCTTCTACCTTTATCCAGTTTTCCTTAAATTCTAACACTTTTCCGATAAAAACCCACAAAGACTGTTCACGAAAGCTTCTTTTAAATCTTATCTGTACAATATTTGATACTATCATAGATTCCTCCTTTTTTTGTCTATACTAACTTACTTATACGATAAACTTCTTTAAAACTCCTTCTTTTTATAACAAAAAAAGCCCTCCAGCAAAAGGCGAAAAAAGTACAGTTGGAAAGGGATAAATTATTTGATAAAATATTAGCAGCATGACTCTTTATTTCAGGCTCATCTTGTATTGGATAAGACTGTTAATTGACATATTCTTACGATTCTGCTATATTTTTTATATGTAACATTAATAATTATTTTCTGTATATAACCTATTACTACAAATCAATGTGTTTAAGTTTAAGGCTGACGTAAATTAATAAAATCATAAAAAAATAGCATTAAAATAGAACTTATCCACAACAAACCACCTTAAACCAGAACACAGAAACGGAGAAAAAAATGGAACATTATTCCTTTCAATCCGTCATTTTTGATCTTGATGGTGTTATAACTAAAACGGCTACCCTTCACGCCCATGCCTGGAAAGAAACCTTTGACCAATACCTGAAACTATTGGAAAAAAGAGACGGAGAACCTTTCCATGAATTTACCTATCAGAATGACTACTTAACATTCGTAGACGGCAAACCCCGCTACCAGGGTGTCAAAACATTTTTAGAATCCCGCAGTATTACCCTGCCCTTTGGAAACCCTTCTGATCCGCCAGACAAGGAAACGATTACCGGAATCGGAAATAAAAAAAATCAACTCTTTCATCAATTATTTAAAGAAGAGGGTGCAGAGGTTTTTGATTCCAGCATCAGACTGGTCAAAAAATTAAAAGAAAATGGCATTAAAGTAGGAGTGGCCTCCTCTTCTAAAAATTGTCAGGCGATTCTAAAATCAGTCGGATTGGAAGATCTTTTTCAAGCCAGGGTTGATGGTATTGTCTCTGCCGAACTTGGACTGAAAGGAAAACCGGAAGGAGATATTTTTGTAACCGCCGCCAAAAACCTGGGAACACTGCCTGAGGATTCCGTAGTGGTGGAAGATGCCTCCTCAGGCGTCGAAGCTGGCAGAAACGGCGGATTTGGTCTGGTCTTGGGAGTTGCCCGGGAAAATAATGAGCAAGAATTGACCAGAGCCGGCGCTGATTTAGTGGTTACTGATTTGGCAGAGATTGACATTCAGCTCATCAATGACTGGTTTGGGAGAAAACCCAAACCTTTTTTTCAAAACTATGATCACCTGAAAAATACACAGGGAATCTTCCCGAAAGAACACCTCAAAGGCAAAAAAATTCTGATCAACCCCACCTATCAACGTTCCGATAAATCGGTCATTGATACCGATAAAAAACTGGTTTTCTTCCTGGATTATGACGGCACCCTGACTCCTATCGTTGCAAGTCCGGAATTGGCCGTCATCAGTCAGGAGATGAAACAAGCCGTTATCGAATTGTCCAAAATCCATACCGTGGCTGTGGTCAGCGGAAGAATGAGAGAAGATGTGCAAAATCTGGTGGGCATCAAAGGTATTTTTTATGCCGGCAGCCATGGTTTTGATATTAAAGGCCCCGGCGGCTTTACCATGATTCACCCGATTGCCGAAAAGACCATCCCTCTCGTTAGCGAGATTATCGAACAATTAAAACAAACCCTACAGGATATGGAGGGTGTATTGATTGAAGAAAAGAAATTCAGTGTAGCAGTCCATTATCGAAACCTGAAAAAACAGGAGAACTTACCCTTCATTGAAAAAACGGTGAATGATATCATACAACAACATAATCAGCTAAGATTATTAAAGGGCAAAAAAGTATTTGAAATTCTGCCCAATATCGACTGGGATAAGGGAAAAGCAGTCAGATGGATTATGAATGCCCTGGAAATTCCCTGGGATAAGACTTCCGTCTTTTATATCGGTGATGATACCACAGATGAATATGCCTTCAGGACAGTTGTTACCCGAGGGACGGCTATTATGGTAACCGATGATCCTTCCAAACCATCGTCAGCAGATTTCCAGCTACAATCCCCCGAGGAGGTAAAAAAATTCTTTGAACAAGTTATTGCAATTTCTAATTAATAGTTATGTTAATGCTAAAAATGGCACCAATAACAATCATGGGAATTCTCCCTGGGCACTGGAGTATTTGAAATTTGAGCCTGGCGAGGAAAAACTCAGAGAGGCATTATGCACCTTGGGAAACGGCTATTTAGGCACCAGGGGCGCATTCACAGAATCAACTGTCTCAAGAATTCACTATCCCGGCACCTATATGGCAGGTGTTTATAATAAATTAGAAAGCCAAGTTTCAGGAAAAACCATTACCAACGAAGATCTAGTAAATTGCCCCAACTGGCTACCCTTAACTTTTAAAACAGCAGATGATTCTGAGTGGATTCTGCCAACTGCTGATAACATTGTTTCTTATTATCAAAAATTAGATCTCCAAGAAGCAGTCCTGATAAGAAACTATAAAATAAAAGAAAAATCGGGAAAAATAACTTCAGTACAAACCCGAAGAATTGTTCATATGGGTCAAATGCACCGTATGGCTATTGAATATGTGATTATACCGGAAAATTATAGTGGCGAAATATGGATCCGTTGGGGACTGGACGGCACAGTCCAAAACCAGGGAGTAGACAGATACAGTGATTTGGATTCCCTGCATCTTAGCCCTGACAAATCCGGAACATTTGCGGAAAACGGAATCTACCTATCAGTTACTACCAGCCAATCCAAATTTACCATCGCCCAAGCCTCCTGTGTTTCTGTTACCTGTCAGGGACAGAAAATAAAGCCCATCTCAACCGAAACCAAAACAGAAGAAAAAGCTGTTTTTCGGGAATTTAAGATAAAAGTAGTTAAAAAACAAAAATATAGTATCGATAAAAATGTTTCTATCTATACCTCCCAAGACAAGGATTCGTCTAATCCTATCAAAGATGCCATTCAATCGGCTGAAAAAAACCCGGATTTTCAATCACTTTATGAGTCCAACCGGAAGGTTTGGACAGACCTATGGGACCTGTTTGATATTAAAGTTAAAGGTCATATCTTTTCCCAAAAAACTTTGAGGTTACATCTCTTCCATCTTTTACAAACCGCATCACCTCATAATACCAAATTGGATGCAGGAATTACCGCCAGAGGATTATCCGGAGAAGCCTATCGGGGACATATTTTTTGGGATGAAGTTTTTATCCTGCCCATTTACGATTTTCGTCTACCAAAAATTACCCAATCCTCCCTGCTCTACCGTTATCGAAGGCTGGGCAAAGCCAGGGAATATGCCCGGGAAAACGGCTACAAAGGGGCCATGTTCCCATGGCAAAGCGGATCTACCGGAGAAGAAGAAACACAAATCATTCATCTTAATCCCAAATCCGGTAAATGGGGACCTGATCACAGCAGAAAACAAAGACATATTTCCTTTGATATTGCCTATAGTGTATGGGGCCATTGGAAGATAGCCGGAGATCTTGAATTTCTCTCCCATTATGGGGCAGAAATATTCTTTTCCATTGCCTGCTTTGGCGCAAGCCTGTCCTATTATGATGAAAAAGACCAAAGATATCATACCAAGGGATTAATGGGTCCTGATGAATTTCATGAAAGGTTCCCCGGATCCGAAGAGGCCGGCTTTAAGGACAATTCTTATACCAATATCATGATCGTTTGGACTTTGAAAACTGCCTTAGAATTAGCTTCTATCCTTCCCAATGAAGCTAAAGAAAAGTTAATTAAAAAATTGAATATCAGCCAGGATGAATTGAAACTTTGGAAAGATATCAGCCAAAAAATGAATGTAATTATCAATTCAGGTGGCATCATCAGCCAATTTGAGGGATATTTTGATTTAAAAGAACTGAATTGGCAGGACTATCAAAAGAAATACGGTAACATTCAGAGAATGGATCGCATCTTGAAGGCTGAAGGTAAATCCCCCAACCAATACAAAGTAGCAAAACAGGCTGATACCCTCATGCTCCCCTATTTATTTTCCATAACAGAATTAAAAGAATTATTCGACGGTTTAGGCTATACCTTTAATCAGGATATCTTAAGAAAAAATTATGAATATTATGTCCAGAGAACCTCCCATGGTTCCACCTTAAGCAAAGTGGTTCACTGTTACCTGTCTGATATTTTGGGAAAAACCAAACAATCATGGAAATGGTATTGCCAAGTCCTCAATTCCGATATCAATGATATTCAGGGTGGAACCACCCCCGAAGGCATTCATACCGGGGTGATGGGCGGGTCAATCAATATTGCGATTAAAAGATATGCGGGACTTAATCTGGAAAATGGTATAATAAATATAGTTCCTGATTTACCTAAAAGCTGGAAAGAAATTGCTTTCAAAATAAAGTATCAGGATATTTGGTATGCCCTTGAGATAAAAAGGGATCAAATCACCATTAAGCTGTCGGACTCAAAAGAATCAAAAGAGAAAGATTACCGGAAAAAGGTCATTATTGCTAACCGTGAACATCTCTTGAGGGTAGGCCAGAAAAAGGTCATTGACCTCAAAAAAAGGAGGGACCATAAATGAGCAGTAAACAAATTCTGGTGCTAACCGGAGATATCACCCATTGTGAAAAACTAAAACAAAATCTGGAAGCAGAGGGATATACTGTTGATATCGCCTACCGAGGTGATGAGGCTATCAATATTTTAAAAAGAAAATGGGTTGATTTAATTATTACTTCATATTACCTTGCAGGGGGGAATGAATGGTATCCACTTTTTACAGGAAATCAAAAAAAATAAGGAACTGCAAAATATCCCGGTCATTGTCCAGACCAGCAAGGTCAATATGGAAGAAAACATAAAAGGGCTTGGTGTCAACCTATTTATCACCAAACCCTATGATATGGGGGATTTGATAAAAAAAATAAAGGAAATCCTCCCCGATTAAATAA
>CAZMLS010000113.1:0-5714 GCA_964567215.1 uncultured Atribacterota bacterium
GAAATAGTGACTTCTTACAATCCAAATTTCCTGGAATAGAACATTCTAACCCAGAAACGTAAGGGCCATTTTGTAAAACTGGATAAGCGTCGCCAGGCTTTTTTCACCTTTCTCCACTGCTCTACTTGAATGGATTTTTTCCCATAGATTTCCAGATTAAAGCTTTCGATGATTAGCTGAATATCAGGCTGGCTATCAGGAAAGAAATGAGTCAGGTATCTGCCATATTCCTGGGGAGTTTTTGAGCGTTCCCTGGGAAGACCATTGGAACGTCCCCAGCGGCAAAGTTTTTGAAAAAGGACAGATATTGTTTCCTGTTTTCTCCGGATGTTTTTTAAGAGTCCAAACATTTTGTTGAGTACTTTTTTACCGAGAGAAAATAGATGCAGAAACCAAAGGAGCAATTCCTCAAAAAATCCTCTTCTCTCAATATCTGCCTCAGTTTTTGTAGAAAACCATTTCCAGAGTGACCAAAGTAACCAACCGATACCTATAATAACCACTAAGCTTAGAAGAATAACTCCTCCCCAGGTGACCACCCATGCTAATAGCTGAGCCCACCAGGATGGTTCAGAACTTTCTATCATGGGAATACCGGCATCACCCGAAGAAGTTGTACCTATATTAGCCGTATTTTTTCCATGTCCAAAGAGAAATAAAATAATTTTAAGCAGGAGGTTTCCCAGGGGCTTGGAAACTATTTTTAAAACATGATAACCTACCTGGGCTGCTGAAGATAGCTGGGGCAAAAAGAATAATACTACCCAACTGCCGATAAGCAATACTGCCAGAATAAAAGTCAAAACCAAGCTCGTTCCACTAAATTGGTGAGAATATTTGGTTTTTGAACTTTCTAAATTTTTAGCAAGAGAAATGGTAAACATACTGAAAAGAAAATAATAGATGATTGCAACTTGAGAACGAGGGAAAGATAGATTCATACCTCCTAAAATAATAAAGGCAAAAACGAGGACTACGATACCCAGGTCGAAGCGGGAAGTGATCTCATAAAAGTCATGGGAACGGTTAGCTAATTTGTATCCACTTACCCATAAAAATGAAACCCAAAAAAGAATGAATAGATAGGCCAATCCACCAACCGAACCATATTGCCGATGCAGAATCATTTCCAGCCATTTGAAGTTAAAAAAAGATCCCTGCCAATTTCCATAGAAATAAAAGGTATAAAGAGAAATAGTGAGATAAAAAAAGGCATGCAGAATAACATGCTCAATAATTCTTCTTCCTCTTCCTTTTAAAACAGAATGGATAAATATTGGTGTAAAAAAGGCAAGAATTGCTGACCATATAGGAAAGATAGGAGCTTTCATCATGAGAAATACGATAGAGGCCAGTACATATAACCAGGTTATTTCCATCATGCCAGCAGAGATTAATAATAATGTTCTTTTGTTTTTTGGACCTTCTCTCATAACCATGCCCTCGAATTATTCATTTAAAGTTGAAGTGCGGTCTTGGTTAGAATCAAGAGCCCCTCCAAAGATTTCATCTAATAAAAAGAATTTAATAGAATGATCAATGGACCGACGGGGAACCCTGGCGGCCATAAAATATACCGGGATATGATGTTGTCTTAGAAATTGGGCAATTTGAGTGTTTTTTTTATTTAAAGTACAGGAAGAATAGATACAACCGGTCCCTCCCGGCATGACATCTTCTTTAAATAGTATTTCTTCTATAGATGCTGCTGTTTTCATCTTAAGTCTGGCTAGCAATTCCATTGCCCTGGAAAGTTGTTCGGGTCCGGTAGCCATAGAAAGGCTGGCGCTACCATTGCCTACTATTTCCCCATTAGATAGGAGGCCATAGGGGCTACCCTGTCTTTCAAATTCCATAGCCATTGCTGCCACGACCTCCAGTGTTTTTTCGAATAAATCCTCATCTTCTTTCTTTTGGAATGAGTTTACATCAATAATAAAAAGAGTTTTTCGTTGAGAAGAGGGTTCGAAAACTTTCGATTGAAGACGATTGTGGCGGGCGCTGGCTTTCCAGTTGATATATTTGGCCGGGTCCCCATAACTATAATCCTGAGTGGCAACCGGATATACCGGATCTTTAACCGGACTTTTTAAACCGGGTTTCCCGAATAATTCTTTGACAGGAGAAGAGAGAAAATTTAAAAAGATAGGTTTAGGATAAATAATCATCTCGACAGATTGGGAAAGATAACTTCTTTGCTGGAAAAAACCCAGGAGGTCCCCGGTTTCCAGAAAGGGCGGTCCGATTTGAAAACAACCCCTGTTCTTGGCAGTCAATTTCCATTGCCAGGAAGAACGGTCATACCAGAGCAGGTTACCTTCCTCACAGATAGAGTCAGAATATGAATCTAAAGAAGGATGGAGCTTTTTATCTATGGGAATTGTTAATTTTAGCCATATCGGTAAAATTTTATTATTAGAAACAACTGCCTGTAAGGCAACCGATTCTCCCGGGAATCCTTTTTTCTTTTCGGCATCAAAAGAATAGTGAATATTTTTTGCACTAAAGGTGCTCCATAATTTTAAGCCATAAAACATAACCAGCAGCAATATAGAGATTAAAATGAGGCTCTTTTGTTTATTGAGTAGGGAAATAAAAAGTAAGATAAATACTAAAAAACGGAAAAATCCATCAGTAAAAGCAGAGGACGATGGATAGTTATGCTCCGAATAGTTCATTAGTTTAATTCCTGCGTTGGTACTTCAGTTTGCTTTAATATCTCTTTTAATATCTTTTGAGGGGTGATTCCCTTTAATCTTTCCTTGGTTTCAATGACCATGCGATGAGTAAGGATAGGGATAAAGAGCTCTTTGATATCATCCGGCAAGACAAAATCTCTATCCCGTAAGGCTGCTAATGCCTGGGAAGCTTGCATCAGGTGCAAGGAAGCTCTTGGACTGGCACCGTAACGTATCCGGGGAGAATTTCGGGTTGCCTTTGCCAGGGATACAATATAATGATTAATTTCTTTGGAAACATTAATCTTTCGTCTCTCTTTCTGAAGCTTCAATATTTCTTCAGCTGTAGTAACTGCCTGAAGCTTTTCCAGAGGGTCTTCTTTCTGAAAGCGTTCCAATATGGCCATTTCCTCTTTCTGTGAGGGATAATCTAACTTAATCTTCATTAAAAATCTATCCAGTTGTGCTTCCGGGAGAGGGAAAGTTCCCTCCAGTTCAATGGGATTTTGCGTAGCTATGACAAAAAATGGTAAAGGGAGACCCCTGGTTACGCTATCCACGGTCACCTGTTTTTCCTGCATACTTTCCAGTAAGCTGGATTGGCTTCTGGGAATGGCTCGATTAATTTCATCAGCCAGAAGAATGTTGGCCATTACCGGACCCGGTTGGAAAATAAATTGACCCTCTTTTTGATTATAGACATTAAAGCCGGTTATATCAGAGGGTAGTAAATCCGGGGTAAATTGGATACGATGGAATGTCCCGCCAATGCTTCTGGCTAAGGACCTGGCCATCAGCGTTTTACCCACTCCGGGGACATCCTCTAGAAGAAGGTGTCCTTCAGCCAATAGAGCTACCAGGATCAATTCAATTGCTTTATTTTTACCTACGATGACCTTATTGATATTTTCAGAGATTTTCTGGCATACTGAAAAGTTAGAGTTCATAATATTTTCCTTGATTTTGTAATTTTAGGTTTAAACTAAAAAATGCCTATAGTGCTTATAGTCCCATGCGGTACATTATAACAATTAAGGGGTATCAAAACAAGTCAATTTATGAATGTCATATGCTATAGACAATGCTTTTTATATTAGCATTTAAATACCTCACTTGCTAAATATATTTAAAAAATTAGAAAAGGCGAAATTGTGAAGCTTAACTCCAATGTTCTTTGCTATTAAATGAAGCCGCAAGCTTCTCATTCAGCCGGCCCTTGCTATTTTATTCCTTACATCTTTTCTCCTCACAACGTTTGGCCGGCTTTTTAAAAAAGGTATTAACATTCGGGTTTCTGTCCCCGAATAGCTGCATGATTTCATCCAATATTGTTTTCTTGTCTATCCCTTTATTTTCTCTGGCTTTAATGTGTTTATAAACCCCGAATACAGTAGAAGGGCCAATTTCTGATGAAAAATGGCCGATACCCTGATTCCAAGTAAACAGTGAAAAAAGTTCATCAAATTCTCTCACTGTAACTCCCAACGAATATGCTTTGATGAACTCTCTTGTGGCTTGTCTAAATCTTGAAGCCCCTATGGCATTACTCATCGATAAAAGCAGTTTTGTTTTGAGGTCAATTGCCGCATCTTCTTTTTCCCATATCAGCTCCCAAAAATCAACTACATTGCCTGCCAACAAATTATCAATGGTCTTATAGTTTAATATTGCAGTCGGCTTAAAAGGCATATTCGCTCCGCCTTCATATGTCATCGATTTTTTCTCTGTCCTATAAAAATAGATCCTGTATTCGGCATCTGAAACCTTTTCGGTGATATGCTCAAAGCCCAGGTCCTTTAAGGCAGAATATAAAGGCTTGGGTTCAAAAGTTTGGATGATACACAGACCATCATCAACGTTTACCTGTTGGGCCTTTTGCAGTATCATGGGTAAAAAATTATTGGTCAAATGTCTTACATCAATAACTTGGAACGCCTCTTTTTTATCTTCCCAGTTTTTTATCATACTATCTCTCCTTATTATTTTTTCTACTACTTAAGTTTTTTATATATCATCCTACCGTGACATCAGTAAATTTGTATAAAATAAAAATAATTTAAGATTTAAGATAATGCTCCCTGTATCAGCAGAAGAGAGGCTGAAAAAAATTACCGAGTTATTGAGCTGGTACAACCGTCCCCTGTTTTTCTGCTCATCAACCCAATCATTAGTTTACAAATTTTACTGTTCCCAGTTTAATTTTGTCCTAAAAAATCCAGTACAATCTGATGAAAATTTTTTTTCGTATCAGCATCATGTCCAAGTTCGGGAACTATTATTATTTTGCTCTCATGTATAGCCTTGGCCATTTCTTGTGGCACCTCGACTCCTCCAATAATTTTATCTGTACCTCCTCCAATGATTAGAGTGGGACATTTTATCTTATTCAATTCCTGATAGGCATTGTGAGTAAGGCAAGAAATTGCCTGAATAATAAAGCGCTCTTTGGAAACTGGTTTAATTGTTTTCTTTACAAACCAGTAAAATGGGCGTATTTTTTTTATATTATTTTCACTATAGTTTTTTTCCATGTTGTCAATAGCTAATTTTCCATAATGTTCCTTTTCTGCTAAATCAATCCAATGACCAATAACTCTTTGTATGTTATCATTTGGTCTGGAAAGAGTCACAACAAGGACCATCTTATCAACTTTTTGCGGATGATCAATAGCCAACCATTGCGCAATCATACCTCCCTGGGATATTCCCATAATACAAGCTTTATTTAACTCCAACTTATCCATTGCCAAGGCTTGTTCCTTAGCCATTTCTCTGGTAGTCATCTGTGATTTTAATTGATTCTTACGACTAAAAACCCAAACTCGAAATCCCCTGGCAAACTTCCGGTATAAATACCATAATATAAGTCCCGTACCCTTAACTGTCCTTAGTCCATCTGAAAGTCCAGGTATAATTACAAGCGATCTGGTGCCTTTTCCAAAGACAACATATTGCATTTCACTCTCACCAATCGGAATATTACCTTCCTTAATATTTCCAAACATTTTTTACCTTATCCTTATTTCCATTAAACAT
>CAZMLS010000114.1:0-5703 GCA_964567215.1 uncultured Atribacterota bacterium
TGTGTTAGCATCAGAGTTTCTCCTTTTTAATTTATATTTACTGATTTACCAATTGACCGATTAGCCAATTCTCTAATTAAAATAAAAAGCAAAGTTTTTAGATAAAAGTTACAAGCGATTACAACTTACCAATTAGCTAATTTACCAATTAAATTAATTCACTAATTCACCTGACTCCTGAATTCTGTTTCTATAACTAGCTCACTAATATCAAGTTTATAATTTTTTAAAAATTATTTTTTCACTTTTTTCATCTAAATCCGCTTCTACTTTATCCCCTTCTTTAAATTTATTTTCTAAAATCATTAAAGCCAGGGGATCTTGAATATATCTTTGAATCGTCCTCTTTAAAGGGCGGGCTCCATAGCGAGTATCAAAGCCTTTTTCAGCTAAAAATTCTTTAACCTGTGACGTAATTTTTAATGCTATTTTTTTATCTTTTAATCTCTTTTTTAGAATATTTATTTGTATATTTGAAATTTCTATAATTTGTTCTTTGGTCAGATTATTAAAAATAATAATCTCATCAATTCTATTTAAAAACTCCGGTTTGAAATTTTCCCGCAATGATTCCGCTATTTTTTGTTCCATTAATCCCCGGTTGCTTTCATTCATCTCGTAGATCCATTGGCTCCCGATATTGGAAGTCATAATCAATAGAGAATTTTTAAAATTCACCACTCTTCCCTGTCCATCCGTTAAACGGCCGTCATCCAAAATCTGCAGAAGAATATTAAAAACATCCTGATGTGCTTTTTCAATTTCATCAAAAAGAATGACTGAAAAAGGATGACGCCTGACTGTTTCGGTAAGTTGACCACCCTCTTCATATCCAACATAACCGGGAGGAGCTCCGATAAGGCGGGCAACGCTGTGTTTTTCCATGTATTCAGACATATCTATTCGAACTAAAAAATTTTCATCATTAAATAAAAATTCTGCTAAACTTCGGGCAAGTTCTGTTTTTCCAACTCCTGTCGGCCCCATAAATATAAATGAACCTACCGGTCTATTCGGATCAGATATACCCACTCGAGACCTTCTGATAGCATTAGAAACCAATTTAATGGCCTCGTCCTGTCCCACTACCCTTTCTTTAAGCTTTTTTTCCATACTTACTAATTTTTCTGATTCCCCTTCCATTAAACGTCCCACCGGAATCCCTGTCCATCTTGAGATAATGCTGGTAATATCTTCTTCGTCAACTTCTTCTTTTAACATTTTATGCTCTTTCTGCAAAATAGCTAATTTTTCCTTTTCTTCTTCCAGACTTTTTTGTAATTGGGGAAGTTTTCCATATTTTAATTCGGCAACCCGATTCAGATTGCCTTCTCTCTCTTCTTTTTCTGCTTCTATTTTAATCTGTTCTATTTCACTTTTAATCTTTTGAATTTTTTGTATATTTTCTTTTTCATTTTTCCATTTAAGTTTCATTCCATCCCGCTTTTCTTTAATTGAACTTAAATCTTTTTCAATCTTATTTAATCTTTCTTTAGATGTATCATCTTTTTCTTTCTTCAGCGCCTGTTTTTCTATTTCCAATTGAATAATTTTTCTCTCTAACTCATCAATCTCAACCGGTAAGCTGTCAATCTCCATCCTTAAACGGGAGGAAGCTTCATCTATTAAATCAATTGCCTTATCCGGAAGGAATCTATCAGCAATATAACGATTAGATAAAATAGCAGCTGCTATTAAAGCAGAATCCTTGATTCTTACACCGTGATGTACTTCATATTTTTCTTTTAACCCCCGAAGAATCGTAATGGTTGCTTCCACTGAAGGTTCTTTTACCAGAACCGGTTGAAATCTTCTTTCCAGAGCGGCATCTTTTTCGATATATTTTCGATATTCCTTTAAGGTTGTTGCTCCTATACAGTGCAATTCTCCTCTGGCTAAAGCAGGCTTTAACATATTAGATGCATCAATAGCTCCTTCCGCTGCACCTGCACCGACTATTGTATGAAGTTCATCAATAAAAATAATAATTTCTCCACTCGACTGTTCAATTTCTTTTAAAACAGCTTTTAAACGATCTTCAAATTCTCCCCTGTATTTTGCACCGGCTACCATTGAACTGATATCCAAAACCAATATTTTCTTATCTTTTAAACCCTCCGGAACATCCCGGTTGACGATTCTTTGTGCAAGCCCTTCAGCAATCGCTGTTTTACCAACACCCGGCTCTCCAATCAAAACAGGATTATTCTTGGTACGTCTTGAAAGAATTTGCATGGTCTGTCTGATTTCATTATCTCTACCGATAACCGGATCAAGTTTGCCCTTTCGTGCTAAATTGGTTAAATCCTGAGTATATTTTTCCAAAACCTGATATTTTTCTTCCGGGTTCTGATCTGTAATTCTTTGATTTCCTCGAATATTCATCAATACTTTATATATGCTATCTCTAGTAATCCCTTTTTTCTTTAATAATTCAGTTACCCTGCTTCCTGCAGTATCGGTTAAAGCTATCATAATATGTTCCGTGCTTACAAATTCGTCTTTTACTTTTCCGGCTTCCTGTATAGCACTATTTAGTATATTGTTTAATGATGTTCCAATATGTTGCTGTCCACCGGCATTTCCATACACCTTGGGAATTTTTTCCAACATCTTTTCCAAGCTGGCCTTAAATTCTTCTGGGTTTATTTCCAATTTCTGTAAAATAGAAGGGATTACCCCGTCTTTCTGACCGATTAATGCCAGAAGAAGGTGTTCCTCTCTTATTTCCTGATGATTATAATTGGAAGCAATTTGCTGAGCCTCACCGATTGCCTCTTGAGACTTTACGGTAAATTTATCGAATTTTATCATTTTTACCTATCTCCTTAAATAACTCTTTTATTAAATATTAATGATGATTTAACCTGTTATCTTTTAAGCATTAAGCATCTTTTGACAATATTTTAAACCATCCATTAAAAGACGATTCTCTTCTTCGGTTCCAACAGTTATCCTTAAAAAATGTCGGGAAGTGGAAAAATCAGGCTCATTCACAATCTGAATTAAAATACCTTTTTCCAACAAACCATTAAAAACCATTTTTTGTTCTTTGATAGACCCTACTTCGGTAAAGATAAAGTTAGTACGTGAAGGATGTGCTTTAAAGGATAAAAGTGTATTTATATTTTTAATTAATTTTTCACGTTCACTAATAATCTTATTAATATTTTTTTGAAATATATCTCTATTCTTAAAAACGATTCGAGCAACAAGCTGGGAAAATGAATTAACATTAAAAGGACTTTTTACTTTTCTTATTTCTTTTACCACTTTTGCATTAGAGAGCAGATAACCAACACGTAAGCTCGCCAGAGAATACGCCTTGGAAAATGTCCTGAGAATCACCAGGTTATCATAACGGGAAACAAGAGGAGCAAAGGTCTTACCGCCAAATTCATAATACGCTTCATCCACAACCACCAGACAACCGGATTCTTCCAGTATCCTTATTATTTTATCTTCTTTAAAATAATTTGTAGTTGGACTGTTGGGATAAGATAAAAAGATTAATGAAGAACTTTCTTTTTTTGCCTCCTCTAATAATTTTCCTACATTTAAGGAAAAATCTTCCTGTGCCAGAGGAATCTGAATAAAATCAGCATGATGGATGGAAGAATATATTTTATACATAACAAAAGAAGGCATGGGAGAAATAATTCCTCTTCCTTTTTCGCTGAAAGCTTTAATCAGATATTCAATTAATTCATCAGAACCATTCCCTATGACAATATTATCCATATTTAAACCAAATGATGAAGATACTACTTGACTTAATTCGGTGGAATTCGCATTGGGATAGAGAGAATAATTCAGTTCTTTTGCTTCTTTCAATATTTCCTCAACAATTTTTTCAGGTAATCCATAGGGATTTTCATTAGCATTTAATTTTATTTTATGAGGTATTTCATGAGGGTCATATGGTTTTAACGCTTTCAGGCTATCCTGGTAAAATTTAAACTTATTTGCCATACTATATTTCCTTTCTTTATGTATTAGTGAATTTCTTACCCTGTTATAAATCAATATCAATCTCGGTTTTATTTATATCCAAAAAATCAGTGGTTAATTTTGCCTTGCACTGTTCAATCAATAATTTTGCCAATTCATCTCTCGCTTCTATTATTATAGATTCTGGAATAAGTCCGATACCGTCAATATTAATCACTATTTTTTTTGTATTTTCGGTAATTTTACTAAAGGCACCATTTCGCCAATTCCATCTTCTGCACATGACTTTAAAGGTTTTATCATCAAAATAAATAACCTCTCCCGATTGCGGATTTTCTATCTCCTCTCCGCCTAAAGGGATAAAGGTTTCATTGCCTTTAGCAAAACCAAGATACAAATTACCCTCAATTTTATCAATATCATCCCCTCCACAGGGAACAAGATATTTTATGGAAATATAATTAAAAAGAGCAACAACAGAATTAATAAAAGGAAATCCTCCTCCCTTATTAATCCTTTTTAACAGGGCTTTGATTGAAGGAGGATATTTAACCGGATCAGAGTTGAATTTTAAATGTGCTTCGTCCCAGGCTTTAATAAATGGTCCCTCACTACAACTTTCTTCTTTTACTCTCTTTGCTATTTCTTTATTTAAGGGTTTTTTTATCCTTTTATTTCCCAATGCATTTTTAATATCATCAATAATAATGATTCCTCTTTTAAAATGAGGAAATTGTATAAATATTTCCGGTTCAATAATTGTTTTTCTCATAAACTGCTAATCATCCTTTTTTATTGATATTTATTTCTTTTAATTATTTTTTTCTAAATCCTTAATTTTATCCCGTAATTTAGCGGCTGCCTCGTAATTTTCCTTTTCCACTGCTTTTTGCATTTTTTCCTTTAATTGCTCAATTTTTATTTCATTCTCATTTTCTATGGTAATTTTTCCGGTAGAGGCTTTCTTTAATATTTCCTCGGTTACATAAATAGGAACATTCATTCTAAGGGCTAACGCTATAGCATCACTTGGACGTGCATCGACTTCTTCTACTTTATCCCCTATTTTCAAAATAATAGTTGCAAAATAAGTATCTTTTTCAAGATTGCAAATAACTATTTTAGTTGCCACAACATTTAAAACATTAAGCATGTTTTTCATTAAATCATGAGGCAAGGGTCTTTTTGGTTCAATTTTTTCCAAAGCCAAAGAGATCATTTTTGCTTCATAAGGCCCAACCCAGATTGGTAACCATCTATTTTTTATTTCATCTTTTAGAATAACCACAAATCCTTTGGTAATTGGATCTATGGCAACCCCCGAAATTTTCACTTCAATCATTTTTTCTCCTTTTCCAAATTCTTGCAACATTTCTTAAACATTTAATTTTAAGTCAATCATCTTAGTATATTTTACTTTTTTATTTTAATGCCTTAAATTCTTCTTTAAAATATTATACAATAAATAAACAATTCCTGCTACAATAACAAGAAAGTATCGAGTTAAGTAAAGAAGGGAAAAGAAATACGAGAAAACATTATTCTTTTTATCTAAGTACCTTACTAAAGTTTACAGTAAAAATATTTTCTGTTAAGTTTTTCTTTATTTACTAATGGTCGGTTTATCCGGCTTACTGAAAAAACAACTCCATACTGTTTTCTTTTTTTCTCCCGCATTTATTCACACAATATAACTATACTCTATTACTATAGGTTAATCTGTATTTATAAATCTGCATTCTTTTCTTTATC
>CAZMLS010000115.1:0-5580 GCA_964567215.1 uncultured Atribacterota bacterium
CTGGAAGCAAATGAAAATTATTGGCGGGAAAGGGCTAGTCTGGATAAATTAATCTTCAAAGTTATTCCTGATCCTTCTGCTAGACTCATGAATTTAGAAACAGGTGAAGTACAGGGGATTGAGTATCCTAACCCTGCTGACTTTGATCGGATAAGAGCTAATAAAGATCTTAATCTAATGACTCAAGCTGGAATGAATATTGGTTATATGGCCATGAATACCGGATATGGGTATATCGATGCTAATGAAAATGGTGTACGTGATATTGCTTCGGAACCTTTAGTAAAAACCCCGGGATATTTTGAACCTCTTACTAAAAAGGGAGTCAGACAGGCCATTAATTTAGCCATTGATAAACAGGCTATTGTAGATAATCTTTATATGGGAACAGCAATTAAAGCTACCAATGGAATGCCTCCCTTTATGTTGGGATATAATGATGCTATTGCAGATTATCCTTATGACCCTGAAAAAGCTAAAAAATTATTAGCTGAAGCAGGTTACCCGGATGGTTTTGAAGTGACTTTATATGTAATGCCGGTTTCAAGACCATATATGTTCGATCCTCCCAAGGTTGGAGAGGCGATTCAAAGTTATTTAGCTGCAGTAGGTATAACTGTAAAATTCTATCAGGTTGATTGGGCAACCTATCTACAGGAAACCGAAGAAGGAAATCACCAGATGTGTATGTTAGGGTGGTCTGGTGATAACGGAGATCCGGATAACTTTATGAACGTATTATATGGTGCTAATGCTTGTTCTATAGGTTCAGCCGGAAATTATGCCTTCTATACCAATAATACAGTTCAAGAATTACTTTCCGCAGCTTTAGCTACTTATGACGATACGAAAAGAGCCATTTACTACAAGAAGGCCCAGGAAATGATTCACGAAGACGCCGGTTGGGTTTATTTAGCTCACTCAACCCAGAATATAGTTTTCAGAACAAACGTTAAGGGCTTTGTCCTTAACCCGACTTCCAGAAAATTCTTCTATCCGGTTACAGTTGAATAGAAATACACATTTTGATGTAATTCAATGGGAAGGAACAATATTGCTCCTTCCCATGTTTTATTAAAAAATGCTTTTTTTAAGGCATTTTTTAATTTGTGTAAATTTTAATGAGATAATTGAAAAAAATATTAGCCAACAATAATACTTTCTTTTTTTACTTGAAATTTATTTATTTGAAAGTATAATAGAGAAGATGTAATAATTTAAATAAGTAAAAAACAAGGATTATCAAATGAAGTGGTATATTACAAAAAGAATATTAATGTTAATTCCGGTACTATTAGGAGTTTCCATTCTCGCCTTTTCTTTAATTCGTTTAGCCCCCGGTGATCCGGCAGTAACTATAGCCGGACAACATGCTTCTTCTCAGGTTATCAGTGCTATCAGGGAAAAATACGGGTTAGATAAACCTCTCACCACTCAATATTGGGTCTGGCTTAAACAAGTCTTGAAAGGTGATTTGGGGCGTTCTATAGTTTCGAATGAATATGTAATTAGAGAGATATTTGAAAGATTTCCCAATACAATCGAGCTTACAATGCTTTCTATGATTTTTGCTGTAATCATCGGTTGTATTGCCGGAATTGTCTCTGCCTCGCGGCAGTATTCGGTTTTTGACTATAGTTTTATGGGTTTCGCTATCTTCGGAGTGTCCATGCCCGTTTTTTGGTTAGGAATTATGTTAATGATGATTTTTGGTGTTTGGTTAAGATGGCTTCCTATCAGTGGGCGCATAAGCATGATGATTTCTTTCCAGCGAATCACCGGTTTTTACCTGTTAGATAGTCTTATTGCCGGTAATTTTGCAGCTTTTATAAGTTCTCTTCGTTACTTGATCTTACCTTCTGTTGCTCTGTCTACTATACCAATGGCTACTATTGCCCGTGTAACCAGGTCAAGTATGTTGGAAGTATTAAGACAGGATTTTATCAGAACAGAAAGAGCTAAAGGATTATCAGAGAGAATGGTCATCTATAAACATGCGGTAAGAAATGCTATGATTCCGGTAATTACCGTAATCGGATTGAATTTTGGTTTACTATTAGCCGGTGCAATCTTGACCGAAACTGTCTTTTCCTGGCCGGGAATCGGAAGGTATGTGATAAACGCAGTAAATATGAGAGATTATCCTGTGGTACAGGGATGTGTATTATTTTTTGCTTTAATGTTTGTCATTGTGAATCTAATAACCGATATTGTTTATGTTTATATTGATCCAAGAATTCATTACGGATAGGTAAAAAATGGAAAGAACAAAAGAGACTAAAACCCAAGAGTTAGTAAGAAGACTTAAATACAATAAATCAGCAGTCTTTGGGCTGGTTATTGTTATCATACTCATTTTATGCGCCGTATCAGCTGATTATATTGCTCCTAATAGCCCTACTCCTTCTCCTCCGGAACTTTTCAAGGCTTTAAAACCGGGATTTTGGAGTGAAGACGGACTGGAAGATATGCCCTTAGGGGCTGATGGTCTGGGGAGATGTGTTTTAAGTAGAATTCTTTACGGAGCCAGAGTCAGTTTAACTGCCGGTTTTGTAGCAGTGGGAATCGCCATGTTCCTGGGAATAACCTTTGGAGTAATTGCAGGCTATTACGGTGGTTGGATAGATGCAGTAATTATGAGAATAGTCGATATAATGTTTGCCTTCCCAGCATTGTTACTGGCTATTGTAATTGTAACCGTTCTGGGTCAGGGATTAGACAAGGCAATGATAGCTATAGGTATAGTCTATACACCTCAGATGGCGAGAATTATTAGAAGCTCGGTACTCTATATTAAGGAGATGGAATATATTGAAGTCCAGAAGGCAATTGGCTCAAGTGATTGGAGAATTATCTTTCGGCATGTCCTCCCCAACAGTATCGCCCCGGTAATTGTATATGGAACTCTGATGTTGGCTACTGCCATCTTGGATTGCGCAGCTCTCGGTTTTTTAGGATTAGGTGCTCAACCTCCCACTCCGGAATGGGGTGCTATGCTTTCTAAGAGCTATTCCTATATTGTAAGCGGAGCATGGTGGGCAGCAACATTCCCCGGAATAGCAATATTATTATCTGTAATAGGCCTTAACCTATTAGGAGATGGTTTAAGAGATATATTAGATCCTCGCCTTAAAACTTGATAAAGTAGTACAAAATGATATAGAAAACAACCTCTTGCACCCTATAATATTAATTAGGATAAGTTAAAATATGAAAGAATTACTTAGTGTAAAAAATCTAAAGACTCATTTTTTTACTCATGAAGGAATAGTAAAAGCTGTAGATGGTGTTAGTTTTACTATTAATAAAGGAGAAACTCTTGGCTTAGTGGGAGAATCCGGGTGTGGTAAAAGTGTGAGTTCGCTTTCTATTATGAGATTAATTCCTCATCCTCCGGGAAAAATTGTAGATGGAGAAGTATGGTTTGAAGGTGAAAATCTTTTAAAATTAGATGAAAAAAAGATGAGGAAGATAAGAGGAAAAAAAATTTCTATGATTTTTCAAGAGCCAATGACTTCTTTGGACCCGGTATTTACGATTGGCTCTGAGATTATGGAAACTATTCAATTACACCAGGGGTTAAGTAAAGAGAAAGCCAGAGAAAAGGCGATAGAATCATTAAAGCTTGTAGGGATACCGGATGCAGAAAAAAGGATTAATAGTTATCCTCATCAGCTTTCCGGAGGAATGAGACAGAGAGCGATGATTGCCATGGCTCTTTCCTGTAACCCCACTTTGCTTATTGCTGATGAGCCGACCACTGCTTTAGATGTTACTATTCAAGCTCAAATATTAAAATTAATCAATGATTTAAAAAAAGAATTTGGAACATCAGTGTTGCTAATCACTCATGATTTAGGGGTAATCGCTGAGATGTCTGATTATGTAGCAGTAATGTATGCCGGACATATTGTAGAATATACTGATATAGATACTATTTTTTCAAATCCAATTCATCCTTATACTTTAGGATTAAATAAATCTATACCGAGAATGGATAAAGAAGTAGAACGACTGGATACAATAAAAGGTTTGGTTCCCAATCTTCTTAATTTACCGTCCGGGTGTCCCTTTTATCCTCGATGTGATTTTCGTTTGAAAAAATGTAAACAAGAAATGCCAGAATTAATAGAAGTAGAAGATCATCATTTAGTAAAATGCCATCTAGCTAAAGTTATTTCTAAAGGTATTTAAAAGAAATTGGCAATAAAACTGTGAGTTAAATATTAAAAGGAAAAATAAAGTGGAAAAATTAGTTGAAGTAAAAAATCTTAAAAAATGGTTTTTAACCGGCAGTAGCACCTGTAAGAAGAAAGAATCAGTTAAAGCAGTAGATGGTGTTAGTTTATATATAGAAAAAAAAGAAATATTAAGTTTGGTGGGAGAATCAGGATGCGGAAAAACAACTTGCGGAAAGACCATTCTGCGAATACTAAATCCGACTGACGGTAATATCTACTTTAATGGTCAGGACATAACTCATCTAAGAAAAAAAGAGATGTTAAAATATAGAAAAAGAATGATGATTATTTATCAGGATCCTTTTGGTTCTTTAGATCCTAGAATGACCATTGGGTCAACAATTGCAGAACCTATAGAAGTGCACAATATTTTTTTAAAAAAAGAAAGAGAAGAAAAAGTTGTGGAAATTATGGAGAAAGTCGGTCTTCTTCCGGATCAAATAAATCGTTATCCTCATGAATTTAGCGGAGGACAGAGACAAAGAATAGGCATTGCAAGAGCTCTTGCTACGAATCCGGAGTTTATTGTTGCAGATGAACCGGTATCAGCTCTTGATGTCTCGATTCAAGCACAAATTATCAATCTTTTAAAAGATTTACAGGAAGAATTTGGTTTAACTCTCTTATTTGTAGCTCATGACCTGAGCGTAGTTAAACATATTAGCGATAGAGTAGCTGTGATGTATCTTGGGAAAATTGTAGAAACAGCATCCAAGAAAGAATTATTTGACAATCCTCAGCATCCCTATACCAAAGCATTATTATCTGCTATACCGACACTTGATCCCAAGCAACGAAAAAAAGGACAAATACTTACCGGTGATGTACCCAGTCCTATAAATCCTCCTTTGGGTTGTCGTTTTCATACGAGGTGCCCGTTTGTAAGAAATATATGTAAAGAAGAAGAACCAAAACTAATTTGCACAAAAGAAAAACATTTTGTTGCTTGCCATTTATTTTCTTAAAAAAGATATTTTTCTCTTTATAAATCTGAGTGTATATTTTTGAAATACATATCCAGTTAAAGAAAAATATCCAATTATTTTTTTGAAAACTAGTGATAGTGCAAAGAATAATAATATTAATTGCAAAGTAATTGATTACTGACTAAATATAGATAGAATTATGGATTGATAGTTAGATAAAAATAATGTCTTTTTGAATTTTTTCATTCCTTACCCCTCATAAATTCCTTTAATCTTTCTTAAATATAATTCGTGATACAAATTGAACGATATATTTATGGGAACCCTTGGGGGGTTAGTGTAAACTTTAGTGGGGTACTTAGAAGAAAAAAATATTATATATTAATAATACTTTCTTTGGTTAGTAATAAGAC
>CAZMLS010000116.1:0-2990 GCA_964567215.1 uncultured Atribacterota bacterium
TCGAGTATTGAGTATATAGTATCGAGTTAGGAAAGAAAATCTAAGATAATATAATTTACCAATTGACCAATTGACCAATTGACCAATTGACCAATTAAGATTAAAGATAAAGAATAAGATTAATTTGCTAATTAACCAATTAAGAGAAAGATCGGATAATTAAGTTAGAAAATTTTATTTTATGATTATAACCCAAAAATTACACAAAATATTAATGCCTTAAATTATTTTAGTCTCTTGGGATGATTTCCCGTATTTTTTTTTCCAATTTCACCCGTGGAACCAGAACTTTCCTGCCACAACATAGACATTTTATCCCAATATCTATTCCCGTTCGAGTAATTTCCCAATGAAAACCTCCGCAAGGGTGTTTCTTTTTCAATCTTATGATATCTCCAATACCTAATTTAAGAGGCACACGCTTCCTCCGAATAATTATAATTTTAGTTAATTAGTTAGTTGGTTAGTTAAAAATTCAAGGTACCGGTTTCAAGTTACAAATACAATAAGCAATATGTAATAAAAAAAGATAAATAGTTTAGCTGTTCTGTTGGCTAGTTATCCAGTTAACCGTTTAGAAACAACTACAGCTCTTGAAATAGGGCGCCAAGTTCTTCCCGATCTTTTTCCTTGAATGGACCGACAATAGATAAGTTTATTCCATTCTTTTTGAAAATTTTACGGGCAGATTGAATTACATCCTTTGCTTCTACCTTTTCAATCTTTTTTTTCACTTCATCCTCGGTAAAGGGTTTGCCGTATAGCAATAATTTATTTCCTAACCAAAATGCTTGATTCAAAGTGCTTTCTAAATTTAAAGACAGAGCACCTTTATACATTTCTTTCGCTTTTATTAACTCCTCTTCAGGCAAATCATTTTCCCTGATTTTCTTAAGCTCTTTCAGAATAACCTTAATACTTTCTTTCAGCCTATCGGAATCTACCCCGGCATAGATATTAAATGAGCCAATATCATTAAAATATTGTACATAAGAATGCACATCGTAAGCCATGCTTCTTTTTACTCTTATCTCTTGAAAAAGTCTTGAGCTTAATCCTGAACCTAATATGATGTCCAGTAAATCCACAGAATATCTATCAGGATGCATTCGTGAAATAGTAGGAAAACCAAAACAAAGATGGGCTTGATTAGTTTTTTTAGATTTTATATTTATTTGATACTCTTCTTGTTTTTCTCTAACAGGAAGATATTCTTTAATTTCTTTATTTTCCATTCCCCCAAAATATTTTTTTACTTTAGAAATAACTTCTTCTGTTTTTACCTTTCCAGCGATGCTAATGACCATATTATTAGGTCGATAAAATTTGTCAACATAAGATAGTAAAATTTCTCTTGAAATAGCTTTTACGCTCTTTTCATCTCCAAGGATTCCTCTCCCTAAAGGATGGTTTTTCCACATTATTTTATCAAGTAATAGCCCTACTAATTCTTCCGGCGTATCTTTGCATTTTCTTATTTCCTCGATGACTACATTTTTTTCTCTCTGAAGATCATCATTCCTCATAAGAGAATTGAGTATTATATCAGCTAATACATCAAAAGCAGTTACAAAAACTTTCTGAGGAACCTTTACATACAAAAGGGTGTTTTCTTCGGAGGTGGAAGCATTTATTGCACCACCTATTCCTTCCACAACCTTGGATAGTTCTAAAGTATTTTCCCTATTCCCGGTACCTTTAAATAACATATGTTCAACCAAATGGGAAATTCCCTGATATTTTTTTTCTTCATATCTTGAACCTACTCCAATTCCGATAACAATAGATACTGATTTCATATAAGGCATTTCTTCTACGATTATTCTCATGCCATTTTTTAGTTTAAATATATTATAAATGATTTTATCTCCTTTTTTTTGTTATTATTGCATTTTATCATGGTTTTTTTACTACAAACACTTCTTCCAGTTTAGTAAAATCCACCCTCGGATTTATTAATACTTCCTGAAATAAAGCATGGCTATCTTTTTTTATTTCTATTACTTTTCCGATGGTTATTCCTTTAGGAAAAACGCTTCCCAAACCTGAAGTAATGACTAAATCTCCAATTTTTATATCAGCATCGCGAGAGAGATATTCCATATAACAATAATTTTTTTCACTACCTTTTAATACGCCAATATCCCTGGATCTTTGTATCATGGAACCTACTGCACTTCTTTGATCCAGGATTAATAATACCTTTGAAGAATGATGATCAACGCTCACGACTTTCCCAACCAAGCCACTGTAAGTAGCAATAGCCATATTTTTTTGCACTCCATCCTTGGTCCCTTTATCAATAATGATACTGTTAAACCAATTACCCGGTTCTCGGCTAATGACCAGAGCGGGAATCATTTGAAAAGAAAAGGACTCTCTGAGTTCTAACAATTTTTTTAATCTATCATAAGATATTAATTTTTCTTTTAATATTGCATTTTCCTGAAGAAGTATCTTCGTCTCTTCAATTAGTATTTTATTTTTTTCTTCGACTTCTTTAAATTCAGCTATAGCTCTTATATAATTTTTTATACTATTAGAGAATATGCTTATCCCCCTGTTCATAGGAGAAAGTGTTTTTAATACAAGTCCTTCCACCCATTCAAGATATGACTCACCGTGGTAATCAATGGTCATAATAAAAATTGTAATAATAATTAATATCACAAAAATCAAAAATGCTTTATTTTGCAAAAAAAAATTTTTCATTCTTTCATATGCTCTCGCTTGCTTTTTTCCGATATAGTAAAATATTCAATACTCAACAGTAATGAGTAGTAAAGAAAATGCAAAATTATATTAGTTGGTTGGTTGGTTAGCTAACTTGCCAGTTTACCAGTTAATAACAAGAAATACAAGATGCAAGTAAAATAATTAACCAATTCTCCAATTAGCCAATTAACCAATTAAGATAAAGATAAAAACCGGATGATTCAGTTAGCCAGTTATCCAGTTTGCCGGTTTACCAGTTAAATACAAAATGCAAG
>CAZMLS010000116.1:3090-5562 GCA_964567215.1 uncultured Atribacterota bacterium
AAATGCAAATATTCTTCCGAATGCTGTATGCTATTTCCAAAATTACGAAATACTTTTTTATACTCCTCTATGAAGATTGATTAATACTCTTTGGTAAAATTTATGATTCTCAACAATTTTACCTATTCCATTTATAACGCAATATATCGGTTTAGGAGAAATAAAGGTTGGAATGCCTATTTCTTCCTTTAAAAGTTCAGCTAAACCGATTAACATTGAACCTCCGCCAGTCATAATGATGCCTTTATCCACAATATCAGCAACCAACTCCGGAGGAGTTTTTTCCAGTGCAACTCTCACTATATTAGCTATTATCCTGATTGATTCTGTAAGTGCTTCTCTTAATTCGTCTAATGACATATTGACTATTTTGGGTAATCCACTGACTTTATCTCTTCCTTTAGTTTCATAACTTCTTATTTCTTCTTCGATGTTTTTTGTAGATAGATTAAGTTTAATTTCCTCAGCTGTTAATTCCCCAATATATAAATTATGTTTGCGTTTTATGTATTTTATAATTTCTTCATTAATATAATCTCCGGCCACTTGGCTTAACTCGCTGACCACAATTCCTCCCAAAGAAATAACTGCTACTTCAGAAGTTCCTCCACCTATATCCAGAACCATATTCCCCATTGGTTCGAATACTGGAAGCCCAACTCCAATCGCAGCAGCAATTGTCTCATCAATTAAAAATACCTTTCTTGCTCCACACTTGTATGCAACCTCTGAAACCGCACGCTTTTCTACTTCAGTTACTCCCGATGGAACACATATTATTATGGATGGTTTTATGAAACGATTTGGGATATGAACTTTTTCAATAAAATATTTGATCATTTCAGCAGTAATATCAAAATCAGCTATTACTCCTTCTTTTAAAGGTCTGACAGTTGATAAACCCGATGGTGTTCGGCCAATCATTTTTTTAGCTTCTTTACCTACAGCCAATATTTTATTACCGTTATCTCTAAATGCAACTACTGATGGTTCATATAATACAATCTTCCTACCTTTAACATACACCAAGGTAGTGGAAGTACCGAGATCAATTCCGATACTTTTAGAAAACGACTTGAAAAGAAAATCACCAAACATTTTCAGTTACTCCTTTTATCCGTATATTTCTTTTACTAACCGATACTGTTATTAATTTTATTCATAAAAATAACGATAATATGTTATAATGCAAAAGATAATTAATATTTTTCCAACAATTCGTTCAAGCATAATTTATCAGTTAATTACCAATATTTTAAGGAATTTACACATGTTTAAACTAATTCTTTGTTTAATTATTTTAATTATAACTTATATCTTGATATTTACCAACCGCAGAATAAGAGCAACTTCTGCTTTTTTTGGGGCAATTTTAGCCATTACTCTAGGTTTAATAACTTTTAATAAAGCTACTTCTTATATAGATTTTAATAAATTAGGGATTATCATTGGAATGATGATCTTTATTATCATAACAAAAGAAAGCGGGATATTCCAATATTTAGCCATAAAAGTTACTAAATATAGTAAGGGAAATCTTTTAGTCCTTCTAGTTTTGCTTTCTTTATTAGCAGGTTTTCTCTCTTCAATATTAGATGAAATTACTACCATGCTCTTTTTAGCAAATATTACACTGACTATTGCACATATCTTAGAAATATCCCCTCTACCTTTTCTAATTTCAGAAATTATATTTTCTAATGTTGGCGGAATGGCAACCTACGTCGGAACTCCAGTCGATATCATGATAGGATCCGCTGCTAATCTTAATTTTTATGACTTTATATACCACATGTCTCCAATATCATTAATACTTGTAACAGTAAATATATTTTATCTTATTAATATTTTTAAAAATACTATTAAAAAAAACAATATACCAACAGAAATCATTTTTCGCTTTAGTAAAATTGATGAAAAGAAAGCCATTACCAATCCTACTCTTTTTAAATATTCTTTACTAATCTTAAGTATAATTCTTGTATCATCCTTCTTTTCGCATATAATTAATCTAAATCTCGCCATAATTTATTTACTGGGTGCAATAATTTTACTAATTATTAGTCAAGATAGGCCAGATGATATTTATGCTCAAATTGACTGGCGAATAATTTTCTTTTTAATTGGCTTAAATATCTTAGCAGGGACTCTTGTGGAAAATGGTTTAATTGAAATTATATCTTCTAAACTCTTAAGTTTCGCAGGAAATGATATAAACTTTTTAAGTTTTATTACCCTTGGAGCTTCTACCTTTATGTCTTCTTTTCTTGATAATATCCCTATGATAGCTTTAAATATTCCTATAATCGAAAATATTTCTCATCATCTTGGAGCTTCTTATGATATATTATGGTGGGCGCTTATCTTGGGAGCAAACATTGGAGCTAATGGCACTTTAATAGGGACAGCTTCTAATCTAATAGTTGCTGACATTGCAGAAAAAAATAAACAACCTATACCTTTTTGGTATTT
>CAZMLS010000117.1:0-5494 GCA_964567215.1 uncultured Atribacterota bacterium
GTGTCTGCCCTATTTGTCTTGTGTATCGTTTTTTGCATGATGCGGAAGTTAGTGTAAACTTTATTAGAGTACATTAAGAAAGAGAAGAATAATTTTTGTTTTTATTTTTCCATTCTTTTTTCTCTATCTTTTTTCTTCGCTCGATACTTGATACTCAATACTTTATACTGATGTACGAGATTAATACTTTATAGTATTATGAAAGATATGTATAATAAGAAAATAATAATAACTTTACATTTCTAAATCTTAATTTATTCCAGAAGGTGCTCTAAATGAATCAAAAATTTCAATTGACTTCTGATTATGTCCCGCAGGGAGACCAACCAAACGCCATAAATGAGCTAACCAAAGGTATTCAAAGTGGATACAAATTTCAAACATTGCTTGGAGTTACAGGTTCCGGAAAAACCTTTACCATGGCTAACGTAATTCAAAATATACAGTTGCCAACTTTAGTTATTTCTCATAACAAGACATTGGCAGCGCAATTATATAATGAATTTAAGATGTATTTTCCGCATAATGCAGTAGAGTATTTTGTTAGTTATTATGATTATTATCAACCCGAAGCTTATATACCAAGAACCGATACTTATATTGAAAAAGATTCTTCCATTAATGAAGAAATTGATCGATTAAGACTTTCTGCGACTAGTTCACTTGTTCAGAGAAAGGATGTCATTATTGTTGCAAGTGTATCTTGTATTTACGGATTGGGTTCACCAAAAGATTATCAGGAATTAGTTTTGGAAATTAATAAAAAAGATATTTGCGAAAGAGATGTAGTCTTGAGAAAATTAATTAATATACACTATGAGCGAAATGATGTTGATTTTCATCGCGGTTGTATTAGGGTTCGTGGAGATGTTGTAGAAATTTTTCCGTCTTATCTGGAAAAAGCCTTTCGTATAGAATTTTGGGGAGATGAAGTGGAAGAAATTGCTGAAATAGATCCATTAACCGGTAAAACTATTACCAGGATGGACAGGATAGTGGTATATCCGGCAAAACATTTTGTTACGACAAAAAACAAAATGGAAAAAGCAATTATTTCGATTGAAAAGGAGTTAGAAGAAAGATTAGTATTTTTAAAAGAAAATGGAAAGAACCTGGAAGCACAAAGATTAGAGCAAAGAACTAAATATGATTTGGAAATGTTAAGCGAGATTGGTTATTGTAGTGGAGTAGAAAATTATTCACGTCATATTAGCGGAAGAAAAAAAGGAAGTCCTCCCGCAACATTGTTAAACTATTTTCCATCTGATTTTTTAATGTTTATTGACGAATCTCATGTAACAGTACCTCAGCTAAAAGGGATGTTTGCGGGTGACAGATCAAGAAAAGATTCATTAGTTGAATATGGTTTTCGTTTACCTTCAGCATATGACAACAGGCCTCTTTATTTAAATGAAATAGAAACTTTTATGAATAAAGTCATTTTTGTTTCTGCTACTCCATCTAAATATGAATCAGAAAAAAAATCAAACATTGTTGAGCAGATTATTAGACCTACCGGATTGATAGATCCGAAAGTCATTCTTAAACCCATAAAAAACCAGATTGATAGTTTAATTGAAGAAATTAAGAAAAGAACGGAAAAAGAAGAAAGAATATTGGTTACTACCTTAACCAAAAGAATGGCGGAAGATGTAGCAGAATATTTGAAGGAAATTAACATTAAAGCAAGGTATCTGCATTCAGAAATAAAAACTTTGGAAAGAATTACTATTTTAAGAGATTTAAGATTGGGAAAATTTAATGTTTTAATCGGAGTCAATCTGCTAAGAGAGGGATTGGATCTTCCGGAAGTATCCCTGGTTGCTATTTTAGACGCAGACAAAGAGGGATTTTTAAGGTCTGAAACTTCTTTAATCCAAACTATGGGGAGAGCAGCGCGTAATATAAATGGTACAGTAATTCTTTATTGCCAAAATATAACCGGTTCAATAAAAAGAGCTATGGAAGAAACCAATAGAAGAAGAAAAATACAGATGCAATATAATTTAGAACATCACATTATCCCTAAGACCATAGAAAAATCTGTAGAAGGTTATTCATTACTGGGCAGTTTGAGCCGGGAAAATGATGGTTCCCCGGTAAGTGAAGATACAGGAAAATATCTTAATAACGGCAGTTTGAGATTATTAATAATGTCATTAAAAAAAGAGATGAAAGAGGCAGCAAAGAACTTGGATTTTGAAAGAGCTGCTTTGCTTCGGGATGAGATTAATAGATTAAAAAAAGAAAAAAACCTGTTCGGGGGATTGAAATAGCAAAAAAGTATATAGTATCGAGTATATAGTATCGAGTAAAGAATGGAAAACGAGAATACAAGATATAAAATTGACAAATTGAACAATTTACCGATTAAATTAGTATTGAGTATTGAGTATAAAGTATCGAGTTAAGATAATACAAAGAAATAAATAGAAAGTGATCCAACTTACCAATTCGTCAATTATATTAATCGTTAGTATTCAGTATCTAGTATGAAATTAAACAGTTACCCGGTTATTTAGTTGTTTAACAAATTAAATTAACAATTAACCAAATAACCAGCTAACTAACTAATAAAGGGAGTTTTAAATGGCTCAGACTAAAATAATTATAAAAGGTGCAAGAGAACACAATTTAAAAAATATAGATTTGGAGATTCCAAGAAATAAATTGGTAGTGATTACCGGGTTAAGTGGTTCAGGAAAATCATCACTGGCGTTTGATACAATATATGCGGAAGGGCAGAGAAGATATATTGAATCTTTATCTTCTTATGCCAGACAATTTCTCGAAAAGATGAAAAAACCGGATGTAGATTATATTGAAGGGTTATCACCGGCAATTTCCATTGATCAAAAAAAAGCAGGTAGAAATCCGCGATCTACGGTAGGAACAGTAACAGAAATATATGATTATTTAAGATTGTTATTTGCTAGAATAGGAATTCCACATTGCCCAAAATGTGGTAAAAAAGTCAGTAAACAGACAGTTGAGCAAATGGTTGACCAGGTCTTGGAATTACCTGAAGGTAATCGAATAAAACTATTGGCACCCGTTATTCGATTTAAAAAAGGTGAGCATAAAAAAATATTGGAAAATATTCAGAAAAAGGGATTTATTCGCGTAAGAGTGGATGGAGAAATCTATGAATTAAGTGATGATATAAAGATTGACAGGTATAAAAACCATAATATTGAAATAGTTGTGGATAGATTGATTATGAAAGATGATATTAGAAGCCGATTGGCAAGTTCAATTGAAACTGCCTTAAACCTGAGTGAAGGCGTGGTAATTATAGATACAGAGGGAAAGGGTGAAAAAATATTTAGTGAACATTTCTCATGCCCTCATTGCGGAATAAATTTACCCGAAATTGCTCCCCGTATATTTTCATTTAATAGTCCGTATGGTGCTTGTCCAACCTGTAATGGTTTAGGATTTAAAATGGAATTTGATGAAGATTTAATTATACCGGATAGAACAAAAAATATACTGGAGGGCGCGTTGGCTCCATGGGGAGAAATAAAAGGGAAATATTATTATCATCTTCTGAAAGGATTGGCGGATTTTTATGGCTTTAATCTTAAAACAAGCTTTAATCAATTAAAACCGGAAATGCAGAGCGTGCTGTTATACGGTTCCGGTGATAAAAAAATACCATTTAAATACCAAAATGATGAGAAGAATACCTATTGGAAGTATGAGAATAAATTTGAAGGTGTAATTAATAATTTAAAAAGAAGATATAAAGAGACAAAATCAGAATATATTCGAACAGAAATACAAAAATTTATGACTATAGGTCATTGTCCTTCATGCGGGGGGAAACGGCTTCGCCCGGAAAGTTTGAAGGTAGTGATTAAAAAATTATCTATCGCGGACCTCGCAGGGAAATCTATCAGGGATGTTTATCTATTCTTCGAAAATTTGAAACTGAATGAGAATGAAAAAGCAATAGCCCGTCAAATCCTAAAAGAAATAAAAAACAGACTCAATTTTCTAATAAATGTTGGTTTGGATTATTTGACATTATCAAGGTCTACATCAACTCTTGCTGGGGGCGAGAATCAGAGAATACGTCTGGCTACTCAAATCGGAGCCAGTTTGACCGGCGTATTATATATTTTAGATGAGCCGAGTATTGGTTTACACCAAAAGGATAATCATAAACTTTTAGAGACTTTAATAAAATTAAGAGACATGGGGAATTCATTAGTAATAATTGAACATGATGAAGACACTATGAAAAATTCAGATTATATAATTGATCTTGGTCCGGGTGCAGGAATTCATGGCGGTTATGTAGTTGCTCAGGGGAAATATGAAAGCATCATAAAAAACAAGAATTCTTTAACTGGAAAATATTTATCCGGAACAAAAAAAATCGAAGTACCGCTGAGAAGAAGAAAAGGTAATGGAAAATATGTTAAGATATTCGGAGCAGAACAATATAATTTAAAAAATATTGATGTCTCTTTACCTCTTGGAAGTTTTACTTGCATTACAGGGGTTTCAGGTTCGGGGAAAAGTACCTTGGTCGAAGATATCATTTACAAGGCACTGGCTCGTAAAATCTATAAAGCAAGGGTGCATCCGGGAAAATACAAGAAGATAGAGGGAATGGAAAATATTGATAAGGTAATTATCATTGACCAATCTCCCATAGGTAGAACTTCCAGATCCAATCCTATTACCTACGTAGGCGGATTTACACCTATTAGAGAAATTTTTGCTAAAACCAAAGAAGCAAGAATGAGAGGGTATAAATTGGGAAGATTTAGTTTTAATGTAAAGGGTGGAAGATGTGAAGCTTGCCAGGGAGCCGGAATTGTCAAAATAGAAATGTATTTTCTATCTGATATATATATAACCTGTGAGGTCTGCAAGGCAAAAAGATATAATCGAGAAACTTTGGAAGTAAAATATAAAAGCAGGGATATCTCTCAGATTTTAGATATGACTATAGAAGAGGCATTACATTTTTTTGATTCAATTCCGAAGATTAAAAGAAAACTAAAAACCTTATACGATGTAGGTTTAGGCTATATAAAATTAGGGCAATCAGCCAGTACTCTATCAGGCGGAGAAGCGCAAAGAGTAAAACTTGCTAAAGAATTAAGTACGAAAAGCACCGGGAGTACTTTATACCTACTTGATGAACCAACAACCGGATTACATTTTGATGATATAAAAAAATTGCTTAAGGTATTAGATCGATTGGTCAATGCAGGAAATACGGTGTTAGTTATAGAGCATAATCTAGATGTAGTTAAATCCGCAGATTATATCATTGATCTTGGTCCCGGAGGAGGAGATGAAGGAGGAAGAATTATTGCTAAAGGAACTCCGGAAGAAATAGCAAATAATAAAAATTCTTTTACAGGACAATATTTAAAGAAAGTGCTTTAGTACCAGAAAAGTATCGGGTATAGTTAATTGGTTAGCTGGTTAAGAAAATAGAATTCAGGAGACAGGAGTCAGAATCCAGAATAAA
>CAZMLS010000118.1:0-5483 GCA_964567215.1 uncultured Atribacterota bacterium
AATCTTCTCTTAATTTCTTAATTGGAGAATTGGTAAATTGGCGAATTGGTTAATTGAATAATTGACTAATTTTTACTCGATGCTGTATACTATATACTAAATTAATTGATTAAAAGGTGATAAATATGAATAAAAAAGAATCAAAAGAAAAAACATTTTATATTACAACTCCCATATACTATGTAAACGATGTTCCTCATATCGGTCATGCATATACTACGATTGCCGCGGATGTTTTGGCCAGATATAAAAAAATGTCCGGATATGATGTTATTTTTTCTACAGGAACAGATGAGCATGGACAAAAAATTGCCCAATCAGCAGAAAAAGCGAATTTAACGCCCCAGCAATTAACCGATAATGTCGTTTTAAAATTTAAGAAACTCTGGCCATTATTAAATATTAAATATGATGAATTTATTCGTACCACCCAAGAGAGTCATATAAAGGTTGTTCAAGGATTATTTGAAAAACTCTATCAACAAGGGGATATATATAAAGGAGAATATGAAGGCTGGTATTGTGTACCCTGTGAAACCTTTTGGACTGAAACACAATTAACTGATAATACATGTCCGACATGCGGTAGAAAAATTGAAAAGATAAAAGAAGAAGGTTATTTCTTTAAAATGTCAAAATATGAAGAACAACTTTTATCTTTTATAGAAAAAAATCCGAAATGTATTCAACCTGAAGTTCGAAAAAATGAAATAGTTAGTTTTATAAAGAGTGGACTTAAAGATCAAAGTATCACTCGAACAAAAAAGAGTCTACAATGGGGAATTGATGTACCTTTTGATTCTAATCATGTTATTTATGTCTGGTATGATGCATTAATAAATTATTTGACAGCTGTCGGTTATAACTCTGATGAAGAAAAATATAAAAAATACTGGCCCGCAGACATTCATCTGGTAGGAAAAGATATCGTTAGATTCCACACTATTATATGGTTTACCATGCTGATGGCAGCAGGGATTGAACCGCCCAGGATGGTTTTTGCTCATGGCTGGTGGACCATAGAAGGTGAAAAAATGTCTAAATCCAAAGGGAATGTCGTTGATCCTTATAAAATGGTAGAAGAGTTTGGTGCAGATGTTTTCAGATATTTTTTAATGCGCGAAGTTTCTTTTGGTCAAGATGGTAATTTTTCTAAAGATTTATTGATTAAAAGAAATAATTATGATTTGGCGAACGACTTGGGTAATTTAGTCAGCAGAACTGTGGCAATGATAAATCAATATTTTGATAAAAAAATACCTCATCAAACCGATGAAATAGAACAGTATGATCATGAATTAATGGAATTGGCAAATAATACCATTAATACTTATAATAAAAAATTAAATGACTTAAGTATTAATGTTGCCCTGGAAACAGTCTGGCAATTTATCAGAAGAACCAATAAATATATTGATCAAACAAAACCATGGGTTTTAGGAAAAGATGAATCAAAAAAGGATAGGTTGTCTAATATTTTATATAACCTTGCTGAATCAATAAGATTAATAACAATATTAATTTACCCTTTTATGCCTGTAAAAGCTAAAGTAATTTGGGGTCAACTGGGAATAGAAACAGATTTGGAAAAAGTAAGTTTTCAAAAAGCTTTGATTTGGGGACAGTTAAAACCAGAGACTTTTGTTAAACCGGGAAAAGTTATTTTCCCCCGTATAGAAAAGAAGGAAAAAATTGAAGAAATTGTAGAAAAAAATAAAGTAAAAGACCATCCCCAAAAAGAGATAGTATCTTATGAGGATTTTCAAAAACTAGATTTAAGAATTGCAAAAGTAATTTCAGCAGAAGATGTAAAAGGAACAAACCGACTGCTTAAGTTAAATATAAAGATAGGCGAAGAGGAAAGAACCATCGTGGCCGGTATTAAAGAACACTACTGCCCCGGGGAAATCATTGGTAAAAAAATTGTGGTGGTTTACAACTTACAACCGGTAAAGCTGAGAGGAATTGAATCGAATGGAATGCTTTTAGCGGCTGCGGATAATGAGAATATTGTTTTATTAACCGTTGATAAAGATATATCTGAAGGAAGTATAATTAGATAATAATACAATAAGTAAAAAAATAAAAGGAGTTGAAATGTAATGTCTGATGTTGGCAAAAAAAAAGACAAAGGGAGTAAACCGGATTTTTTAAACAGGAAAAATGTTCTATTTCTATCAGTTGTCGTTGCATGTATTTTCTTAGCTTTGTTTATTAATCTGCATGTCAAAATAAATGAATTAAACATACAGTTTGAAAAAAAATATGAAAATATCTTAAAAAATAATGAACATATTCTGGCAAAAGTCGAAGATTTATCCAAGATAACAGAACAATATAACAACATAAAAATCGATAAAAGCCAATTTACTGAAATATATATGCAACTACAAGAATTAACAGGGATGATTTCCAGCGAAGTAAAGAGAGAATATTATATTACAAAAATGGTCAATAACATTGCTCGAACCAATGACGAACTGGAAAGTAAAGTCATATATGACATATCAAAAGCCATATATGAAGAGGCGGTTAAGTACAGCTTTAACCCCTTGTTGGTGGCATCATTGGTTAATGTAGAAAGTACTTTTAAACCTGAAGCGGTTTCCAATTCACATGCCTATGGATTGTGCCAGGTGAGAAGATTTATTGCTCCGGAATTAGCAACAAATCTCGGTATAGAATGGGATGGCGCAGAAAAGACACTATTTGATCCTATAAAAAATATAAAAATTGGTGTGTATTATTTATCTATACTGAACAAAAACTTTAATGATTTAAAAACAGCGCTAATTGCATACAACCAGGGGCCTTATTATGTTCAGGAACAACTAAGTAACAACCAAGAATTAAACCAAATTTATTTAAACAAAGTTTTAGATTATTATGCAACTTTAAGGGGTTTTACCTTGGAAGAAATACATGTAGAAATGGACTCTGAAAGTTAAAAAAAACGATCGAAAATACTACCAGGCGATAAATTAAAATCATAGTTAATCAAACAACTACGCTGAATCATAAATGGAAATTGGGTAAATTCTCATAAAAGTGAAATAATTACACAAAGTCAAATAAATAACAGATTTTAGATGGAACATACTTGAATTATAGCAAGTCTTGTGCTATAATTTCCTAAAATTAAATATTGAATTTCAACTTTTTCGGGGCAGGGTGAGGTTTTTTATAAAACCAATTCCCGACCGGTGGTAAATTCAGGTAATTTGAATTATACTGAATAAGCCCACGAACCTGACTATCCCGCATGAGATAGCAGGTAGATCTGGTGAAAAGCCAGAGCCGACAGTATAGTCTGGATGAAAGAAAAGGTAATATTAGATAATAATTATCCCCGAATAGTCAAAAAGATTCGGGGATTTTTTATTAAATTGATCATTTAAACCAAATTAAAAAAATTAAAAGGAGAAATAAGATGAACAGTAAAAGAATAACGAGTGTCGGATTATTAGTCGCTCTATCCATAATTGTGGGCTATTTTATCCATTTTCCGGTTTTGCCACAAGCACCTTTTTTATTATATGACCCTGCGAGTGTATTTCTTCTTATTGGTTCGTTCAAATTAGGACCGAAGACTGGATTATTGATGTCCTTTTTAACAGCAACCCTTTTTGCCCTTATTACCGGTCAGGGAGGTCCTTATGGAGCCCTGATGAATTTTTTATCTACAGGTACTTTAGTATTTGTGGCAGCACAAATTTATTTTTTAAATCATACCAAAAAGGGTGCAATTTTAGGTGTAGTTATTGGTACGGTGGCAATGACTATGGTCATGATTCCTGCAAATTTAATGATTACTCCACTATATTTAGGGGTGGGGAGAGATATAGTTACCAGAATGTTATTGCCTGCAATTGTCCCGTTCAATATAATTAAAGGAATGATAAGCGGATTAATTACCTTAATTGTATATAAAAGAATATACCCATTAATAATTAGTAAATAAATTATTACGATTGTTGAAAATATTTTTGGCTTTTTTAGGAAATAACCATATAATAGTATAAAGATAAAAATTAATCTTGTTTTATTTAAAAACGAAAAACGGTTTTTATAGCTTACGCATATACGCTATCCACCAACTAATAACTAAAAAATATAGGAGGGAAAATATTGAAAAATGTAGCAGTTTTAATGGCCGGAGGAAGAGGACAAAGATTTTGGCCTCATAGTAGATTTGATACACCAAAACAATTGCTATCAGTAACGGGTGGCGATAGCATGATCAAGGAAACAGTGAATAGATTATCCCCATTTATCAAATTATCTGATATTTTCATTTCTACAACCGATGATCTTTTTAACAGCATAAAAGACGCACTTCCGGAAATAGACTATCTAAACTATATTCTTGAACCAATCGGAAGAGATACAGCTGCTTGTATCGGATTGTCCGCAGTCATATTACAACATAGATATAAAGATCCAAATACAGTGATGATTACTTTACCTGTGGATCATATTATAATGAATAAAGAGAAATTTTTAAATACCCTGGAAAGTGCTTGCGATCTAGCTCGTGAAACGGCTAACCTGATTACCATTGGAATAAAACCATTAAGGCCTGAAACCGGATATGGGTATATCTGTGTGGGAAAAGAAATAAAAAGGAATGGAAAAATAACGGCATGTGAAGTCAAAGAATTTATGGAAAAGCCTGATTTAAAAACTGCAAATAATTTTTTGAAACAAGGGAATTATCTTTGGAATAGTGGAATATTTGTATGGACATGTAAGGATATTTTATATGCAATAGAAAAACAATTACCAGAGCTTTATAAGGGATTGATGAAAATACAAAAATATTTGGGAACTTTACAAAAACGAGAAATCATGAAAGAAGTTTTTTATGGATTAAAAAAAATATCCATAGATTATGCAATTTTGGAAAAAGTTTCCAATCGATTAGTTATAAAGGGTGATTTTAAATGGGATGATGTTGGTTCATGGACTTCCATGGAAAGAATATTTCCTAAAGATAAAGATGGAAACGTCATTCAAGGTGGGCATGAAAGTGTAGATACAAAGCGATGTGTGATAATAAACGATGAAGGTTTAATTGTAACTATAGGTTTGTCTGATTTAGTAATTGTTTCAAGTGGAGATATAAAATTAATATATCCTAAAAACCGGGAAAATGATTTAAAAAAGATTATAAAAAACATAGCTAATCATGAAGATTACAAGAAATATATTTAGTATCTGAATAAATAATGGTGTTAATTAGTTAAGAAAAGATAAAGAGGAAGCAGAAGTCAGGAGTCAGAATCCAGAATAAAGAATAAAGAAAAGGATAAAAAATAGGAGCCAGAAGTCAACTGGTGAATTTGATTATTAATCTTAATCTTTTCTTAATTTCTTAATTGGTCAATTGGAGAATCGGTCAATCGGTGAATAGTTTTTTTCTTAACTCAATACTCGATACTGAAATATTTCTTTGACAATCATTTTTAACTGTGTTATTTTAA
>CAZMLS010000119.1:0-2602 GCA_964567215.1 uncultured Atribacterota bacterium
CGGTGCTTTCGTTTCTGCATAAATAGCTGGGATGAAACATGGGAAATATTTTTATTTCCCCCAGCCAATCAAACCAATTACCTCGTAGTTTTGTAATTCCTTTTGTCGTTTCGAGAAAAAACTGAGTAGGTATATTCCCCAAAGTTACAATGATTTTTGGGTTGATTAATGCGATCTGAGCCTCCAAATAAGGCAGGCAGGTTTCTATCTCGCTTTTTGAAGGATTGCGATTTCCGGGAGGCCTGCATTTCAGCATATTCGTGATAAAAATATCTTCTCTTTCAATTTTTACCGATTGTAGAATTTTAGAAAAAAGTTGCCCGGCTCTTCCAATAAATGGTTTTCCTTTAAAGTCTTCTTCTTCCCCCGGAGCTTCACCGATAAAGATAACTTTTGAATGACTATTTCCTTCACCGGGAACAACCTTAGTGCGGGTTTGGTATAGAGGGCATTTTTCACATTTTTCAATTTCTTTGGCAATTTCTTCAATAGTGAGAAGATGAATATTGTCACGCATATATTTTGCTCCTTTTTAGATTCTATTGAAGTAAGTAACGTAAATTTTAGCATTTCAGAATAATTTATATTTTGATAATTTTACCATTTTTAAATACTTTTTAGCAAATAAAATGAAAAAAAGGATATAAAAAGAGAGTTTAACTTAAATGTTTGACAGATAAAAGATGATAAATTATACTTACTAACATTAAAGATACTTTGAAAATAGTTGATACTGATATATAATAAAAAAGATTTAGTTAAGAGAACAACTAACTTTAAAACAGGAAATGACCTGACTTTCACAGTGAAGCCAGTCTTATTTTTCGAATAAAACCATATTAACTTATTTAAATAGGTATTATATAATTAACAATAATAAACAAAAGGAGAAAAAATATGAAAAAAAGTAGTGATATCGTAGTAAAAGGTATTAATCGAGCTCCTCATCGGTCATTATTGTATGCCATGGGTTATTCAGCAGAGGATCTTGATAAGCCGATTATTGGTGTTGTAAATGCATATAATGAGATTATTCCCGGTCATATTCAGTTAAACGAAATTGCTCAAGCGGTTAAAATAGGTGTTTCTTTAGCAGGTGGTATTCCGATGGAATTTCCTGCTATTGGGATATGTGATGGAATAGCCATGAATCACGATGGAATGAAATATCCTCTACCGAGCCGTGAGTTAATTGCAGACTCAATTGAAGCAGTCACTATGGCTCATCGTTTTGATGGCCTGGTTTTAGTTGCTAATTGCGATAAAATTGTTCCCGGCATGTTGATGGCAGCAGGACGTTTAAATATTCCCGCAATTTACATTAGCGGTGGACCCATGTTGCCGGGTCAGTATCATGGAAAAAATGTAGATTTATCAACCGTTTTCGAGGCAGTTGGTAAATATAATGAGGGCCAGATGACTGAATCTGAACTTACCGAGCTGGAATGCTGTGCCTGTCCAACCGCCGGTAGTTGTTCCGGATTGTTCACTGCAAATTCCATGAATTGTCTTGCAGAAGCTTTAGGCATGGCTTTACCGGGAAATGGGACTATCCCAACTGGGTATGGAGCCCGAAAACAACTGGCAAACCTGGCTGGAAAATCTATTTTAAAATTAATAAAAACTCAAACCAAACCAAGAGACATCATGACACCTGAAGCCTTTAAGAATGCTATTACCCTTGATTTAGCCATGGCAGGTTCGACCAACACTGTTCTGCATTTGTTAGCTATCGCACATGAAGCCGGAGTCCCTTTGACTTTGGAAATGTTTGATGAATTAAGCAAAAAAGTACCTATACTTACTAAAATATCACCATCCAGCCCTTTTCACATGACTGATCTCTATTTTGCAGGTGGAATTCAGGCATTGATGAAAGAACTTACCAAATCGAATCTAATCCATTTAAATGAAAAAACAGTAACAGGGGAAACTATCGGAAAAAATATTGAAAAAGCCAAGATAAAAAACAATGAGATCATCAAAAACATTGAAAATCCCTATAGTAAAGAAAGCGGCATTGCCATTTTGAGAGGCAATCTAGCTCCCGATGGAGGAGTCATTAAGATTTCAGCTGTAAATAAGAAAATGTATACTTTTGAAGGACCTGCCCGTGTATTTGACTCAGAAGAAGAATCCTATCAAGCCATCATTGACGGAAAAATTAATAAAGGTGACGTCATGGTGATTCGATATGAAGGACCGAAGGGCGGCCCCGGAATGAGAGAAATGTTGGCTGCTACCTCTGCTTTGTGTGGTATGGGTCTGGATAGCGAAGTTGCCTTGATAACAGACGGTCGTTTTTCCGGAGCAACCAGGGGAGCTGCCATAGGTCACGTATCACCCGAGGCAGCGGAGGGAGGACCGATAGGGATTCTTAAAGACGGCGATATGATAAGCATCGATATTTCCAAGCGGAAATTAACCGTTGATTTATCAGCTCAAGAAATTGAAGCTCGCCTATCTTCCTGGGTGTTACCTGAAAAACAAATTCCCGGGACACATTATTTGAAAAGATATGCCTCAATGGTTACCTCGGCAAGCACGGGAGCGGTATTTAAAGAGCTGTAATTGAGGAATAATTGATTACGAGATAAAAAAA
>CAZMLS010000119.1:2702-5473 GCA_964567215.1 uncultured Atribacterota bacterium
TTTATTATATAAAGTTGGCATGAATAATGAAAAATTAGAATTAGCCAGAATCTTTGAGCAAATTGCTAAAATATTAAAAATAAAAGGTGAAAATCCTTTTAAGGTTAGAACCTATGAAAAATATTGATGAAAATAATGAAAAATTGAATCAAGAAAAATTACTCAAGATAAAAGATATTATCAAATGGCTTTTATCAACATACTATAAGTCTACAGGAATTAAAGTGATTTTTATTGATAGGAAGGGTAAATTATTTTTATCCTCTACTTCTGATTATTTTCTTTGTGATTTTTGCGGATTAATTCAGGGGAGTAGAGAAGGAAAAAATAGATGTGTAAAATCTTTTAGGGCCGGCGCTAGCAAAAGCTGCGAATATGGTTTCCCTTATATTTATAGATGTCATACCGGTATCATTGAATGGGTTGCACCCTTTATCTATGAAGGGAGATGGTTAGGAGCTTTTATTTCCGGAGGAGTTTTAATGAGGAAACCTGATCGCTTTTTTCTAAAAGAAATAAAAAAAATAGATAGTGATTTAAAAATCGATGAATTTCAATTAGAAGATACACTAAAGAGAGTGAAGATCATATCTGAAAAAAAAGTAAAAGCAGCTGCCGATATTTTAGGTATTATGGCAAATTATTTAACAAAGATGGAATTGATAGATGAAAAATTGCGTCAGGAAAAATATATACTGCAAGCAAAAATATCCGAAGAAATCCAAAACGTAAAAAGACAGGAATTAGAAATGCTTGAAAAAGATGAAAAAAAAGAAAATTCATTTATTTCTCTCTGTTCACTCTATCCATTGGAAACCGAAAGGGAATTACTAAGGAGAGTTCGATTAGGAGATAAAATAGGGGCAAAAAAAGTATTAAATGAAATATTAGGTAAGATATTGTTTAAAAATGCCGGGAAAACTGAATTAATTCGCGCTCGTTTACTGGAATTAGCAGTTGTACTTTCTCGGGCAGCAGTAGAAGGCACAGCGGATTTAGAAATGATTCTAGGGTTAAACTTAGAGCATATTCAAGAATTAGGAAAGATTAAATCTATTGAGGAATTATGTATTTGGATCGTCAAAGTCCTGGAAAGATTTACTGAATCAGTTTATGATAATAGGAACGTAAAGAATGTAGAGGTTATTAGAAAAACGAGAGAATTTATTCGGACAAATTATAAAAAGAAATTGAAGTTGACTGATATAAGCAAGTCAGTTTTATTGAGTCCATATTACTTAAGCCATATTTTTAAAAATGAAACCGGAATTACTCTTATGGAATACTTAACAAAAGTTCGCGTTGAGGAAGCTAAAAGATTATTGGAGAATACCTCATGTAATACGACTCAAATATCATTTGATGTCGGTTATTCCGACCAAAGTTATTTCTGTAAGATTTTTAAAAAAATAGAGGGAATCTCCCCTTTGGAATACAAGAAACGGATGAAACGATAAATATTTTCCTCAGTATTATTTAATAATATTTTTCTTACTATTATATATCTTTTTCCGCATAATTATTTTTTTCGATAATGATTATTTCTCCTATCCCATTAATTTCTCAATTTTAAAAAAATAATTAGAAAAAAATAATATAAAAGCAAGATTTTACCTAAGATTACAATTATATTTATAGCATTAATATTTTTTATTATATAAAATTATATGAACTTTAATAAAAATAGGAGGTAACATTATGGTAGATTTAAGTAATGTATCTGAGGCCTTACAAAGAGGAGATGCAGAAAAAGTAGGAGAACTTGTTAAGAAAGCCTTAGAGGAAAAATTAACACCTAAAGAAATCTTAGAAAATGGTTTAATTAAAGGAATGGATATTATTGGGGGAAAATTTAAAAGAAATGAGGTATATGTTCCGGAAGTTTTAATTGCTGCCCGAGCAATGCATGCAGGAATGGATATTCTACGGCCTAAGTTGGTTGAAACCGGAGTAAAAAATATCGGCAAAGTAGCGATAGGCACAGTAAAGGGAGATTTGCATGATATTGGGAAAAATTTAGTAAAGATGATGTTAGAGGGCGGAGGTTTTGAAGTAATAGATTTAGGAACAGATGTGTCTGCAGAAAAGTTTGTGGAAGCTGTAAAAGAACACGAACCTAATATGATAGCAATGTCTGCGCTTTTAACTACTACGATGGTTAATATGGCGGAAGTAATAAAAGCCATTGAAACTGCGGGGTTAAGAGATAAGGTCAAAATAATGATAGGAGGAGCACCTATAACCCAAAATTATGCAGAACAAATTGGAGCAGATGGCTATTCTCCCGATGCTGCTTCCGCAGTGGATAGTGCAAAATCTTTTATAGCTTAAATATTTATAACATTCAATATCTTAAATCTATTCCTTCTCAAATTAGACAAGAAAAGAAGGGAAAATTAAGATAAGATATAAATCCCCAGGGTGGGACCATAGAGAAGTCGCTGGTATATTACGGGAAAAGGGCTTAATTTAACTACCTTAGGTAGTTTTTATATTTTATTAATATTGTAATAAAAGAATCAAAGACATTAAATGTTTGCAACGATTGTTGTCTTGCTTTGTATTGGTCCGGAAACTATACCTATACAAATAGTGAAAACAGATATTATGAACATAAAAATATCTTGAATTGCAGATTTTATTGTGGTCTTTTTTTGAGAATAGTAAATAGCTACAAGATAAAATTTTCTTATAAGGTCATTTTATTGAATGTTAGAATATTGCAGATTGTAGTTTTCGGATTACCAATTTAGTTGAGATAGGAGAGTATC
>CAZMLS010000120.1:0-5404 GCA_964567215.1 uncultured Atribacterota bacterium
AAGAGAAAAGAAAAAAGATGCGGGTTTGAGTTGCAGGGAAAGAAGTATTTAGTGAAAAAAGAAGATGTGGGTATGAATTTGTTGTAACCTTTTATTTTTTGTTTTCATAATGTTTCTTCATCTCTTTATTAAAAGGTAATGAAAGTATTTCATCTATCACTTCTTTTACCTGCAAAAACGATTTGGACCTAGGGTCTCTTACTAATATTTCTTGGAGTACTCTTTTATCTCCAGATATAAATGCGTCCAGTGCCCACTCCATCCTTAACATCCTCGGAGCAAGATACATCTTCATTATTCGCTTGGGTATGGGAGGATTTATCTCTTCTGTATGGATTCCTTTTTGGTCTACAATTAACGGAACTTCTACTGCTACATCCTCAGGAATACCTGGGATTAATGAGTTTTTATTTGGGATGTTTAATACAAATCTTCCTTGATTCCCGTTAACCAATGCATCGATAAATTGAACATGTTGTTCTCCACTCTTTTCATCAGGGGGAAATTCTTGTAAAAGATTAGCAGATTTATCGGAAGCAAATTTAAAATTCCTGTTTGTTAATGCCTTCATATAATTTTTTTGATACCATGCCCAGCCTATGTCAGAATCGGCACCTTTCCAGGGTTCTCCAAACCATTTTTTCTTTGCTTCTAGATTATAATGATATTTCCAGCTCCCATTCCTGGTGCTATCCCCTATGGGCATTCTTCCGTAAAATTTGTACATATCCATCGCCGCAGGAGACATTTGGTCATCAAAGGGATCTTTTGGTTTCCATTTCTTTGATTCTTCTTTTATCCATCGATCAATAAGCGGATATGCATCCTTACCATCATAAAGGAAACGAGTAAGCCATATATTGTGGTTAAATCCAGCCATTTGCCAGTTTACTTTTTTTATATCCAATCCCAAACTTTTTACCAGAGTTTCAATTCCACGATGTCCATGACAAAAACCTATAACCTTAATGTTTGAATATCTTAGTATTAAGGTTGTACCTTCAAATACTGGATTGGCTGTCTGAAGTAACCAAGCATTGGGACATATTTCTTCCATGCTACGAGCTACCTCTAAAAAATATTTAAGTTGATTGTAATTACTTAAGGTATAATAGTCAGAAACCATGTTGAATTCTTGAGAATCTATACCTCTTTTATAACCATGCTTTTCTCCAACTTCTCTACTGGCATCCAGTTGTTCATGACCACCAACAAGAGCAGTGTTGATTACGAAATCTGCATCTTCAATTGACAGTTTCATATCGGTTGTTTTTTCGAATTTTAAATTAGCTCCTAATGCAGCTGCATACCTCTCTGCTAAATTATGTACTGAATTTAGCCGCTTTTCATCAATATCCATAAGCGAAATAGTACTTCCAAATAAACTTTTTGTTTTACAAAAATCTCCCACTAATTTCAAAGAAAAAATAGCACTTCCTGCCCCGATAATACTAATTTTTATGCCTGACATTAATATTCCTCCATATAATTTACTTTATCTATATTGGATATCTTCCCAAAGCGTATTACGACTTACTTAATTAAGTTTACTTACTTATAATATATTTTTTAATAGCTGTCAATTTATAAAATCTGCACTTTTATTGTCCGGATGTAATAGAAATTTATTAAAGGAACTCATCTTGATAAACATTTGATAAAATATTCATTGCTCTTTTCTCTTTCTCCGCTAATTCCACTAATATTTTAGAAGCTTTATTGATGTATTCAATGCTTTTGCTATTCCCTGCTCTTATAAATAATTTGGATATTTCTCTCCATAATTTGGCAATTTCGACAAACATTTCATAGGATTTTCCTATTTCCTCTATTTCTAATATCTGAAAACTTTCTTTGAGGAAATCTCTATAAAGATTTCTGAATAGTGCTCCACCAGTGCCTGCTTTTTCCATTAACATTGCAGTTGTTTTAAAATCTCCTTCAATATCTTTACTTCGATTGAACCATCTTATTATTTCCTTACTGGTCTTTAAGATACCCTTATAGCTAATATTTTGTATGGGTGGATTCAAATAATTTTTAGCATTATTGCCTATTGCCTGTAAAATTGCTTTCTTTAGGTCGTATTTTTTATGGGTTGCTTCAACAGTATAAGAAAGATTTTTAGAAGACATAGGTCCCTTTTCGTTTCTAGCCAATTCAAGATTCTTTAAAGAAGCTTTAACAAATCCACCTTGCTGGATGGTATCAACCAGATAAGCATTATCTTCATCATATCCATAAATTGCTACATAATGGCCGGCAAAATGTAATTTATTAGTAAAGTAGTTCAGATGATAACAATCCAGCTTTATTCCAACGGGACTTCCCGAATCGATGTATTCTTTTACGTTTTCCCAGGCTTTTTTTATTGAAGATGTTTCCCGGACAATCAATTTTAAATTGAGATTTCTGGTAATATTTCGGGTTAATAAATCCGTCTTTATCCTTCCTCCTAAAAAAGGGAAATTCATTGTTTTCATATTCCAAATAATGAAATTTAACCCTTCACCTAATCCAAAAAGCATGGGTTCGGATAATTTGACTCCAAGATGACGAATTAGGCTACCTGTTGCGGTTGTTTCACAATGTTGACCTTCAAATAGTTTAAAATTATTAATTATCATTTGGCTTTATCCTCCTTTTTTTACTAAAATTCAAACATTTAATATCATTAATTGACATCTACTTAAAAAATAATATGGTTACCAATGATTTAAAAACATTTCTCAATTATAGGATAATCTGAAATATTGAGATAGTCAAATAACATTTTTTTAGATAAGGATGAAATTGTATGGCAGGAGGAACATATGCGGGTTACGGGTTTTGTTTATGGAACCAATACAGATTTTACTGCAATATTTTCATATTTTTTTGATATAAATAAACTTATAAAAACAGGTATTAAACTTAGAGATGCCATAACCTGTGCCATATCCATTAAACCATAAATATCTGCAAACTTTCCAAAAACAAGAATTAAAATACCTGCAATTGTGCCAGACAAACCCATAATTATTCCCGTTCCAAAATTTATATTCTCCGGTAAAATATTATGGGTCATGGTAATATGGGCAGTTGATGTTCCATTTAGGGTATAACCAAAAAATATAATTCCAATAATAACCGATAATCCATTGGTAAACATGATTATTGTGTAGATTGCAAATGATAATATACTAAAAATAACCATAATACGTTTTTCTCCAAACTTATCAGATAAATAACCGCCTGATAAGGTACCTACCGATCTAAGAAACAAGTGGGCCGATAAAATAATGCCTGCAGGAATAATACTTATTCCTTTCATAATCATTATTTGCACACCGAAAATAATCATTATTCTTGCTAAAATTACCTTAATTACACTCATGCAAACAAGAAATGACAGACATTTCATTTTATTTTTAGATACTTTTTTCTTTTTTTTCTTTTCTTTATCACCTGCAACACGACATTTGATTTTGTCAATTTGGGCAAATTTTAAAAAATATGCAACTAAAAAACCAGGAATCATTAGAAATGCAAGATATTTAAGCCCAAATTCACTAACAATGGGTATGGTAATCATGGGTGTAAAGGTAGAAGCAAATCCGCCGATGGTCATAAATATAGAAAGAGATTTGCCTCTTGATCCTCTTGATAAATTTACTGCAATGGATGATCCTAAGGGATGATAAATTGAAGAAGCAATAGATGCCAGTCCCGTTACTATTAATAATAAATAATAATTTGTTATTAAACCTGCAATACTCATTGTGAGACTAATCCATACAATACCAACAATAAGATAAACACTTTTTCCTATTTTATCCAGTAAGTATCCAACAACAGGTTGCAACAAAGAACCACCGGTAATGATAACAAAAGCTATCATTGATTGTTGAGTCAAGGTCAAACCAAGTGAACTGCTAAAAGCAAATAAAATTGGCGGTATTAGATTCATATAAAAGTCATTTGTGAAATGTCCTGCGCTTATTGCAATTAATTGAAGATTTTTTTTAATAATTTGTCTCATACTTTCTGCCAATCTTTGTTTTTATTAGTACTTCGGAATTATAACTTATTTTAGGAAAACTTTCAATCAATGTTTTCTATATTATTCCGACGAAAATAGGAACCAGAGGCGAAAATACATTATATATATCGGCAATAAGCAAAAGAATGGTAGCGTATTACGTAAAGAGTTTTAATAATAAACAGATAGTAGGATTTATAGAAAATCAAGCTGAGTTATATGTAGAAAATTATGGAGCGTTTAATTAAGCTCATATATATTTGAAATTGAACCTCTATATCAAGTTAACTAATAGAAATAATATAGGTAGAAATAATCCTAAACCAAATGTGGTAACTATCCAACAGGAATTTGCCAAATCCAGGTTTAATCCATAAATTGAAGGTGGTATTAAAGAATTAAAGGCTACAGGCATTGATGAAAGAATCAGTATAACTTTAAGAGGTAAACCATCAATAATTTGATGATAACCCATTAAAAAACCTATCGAAACCATTACTGCCGGTATTATCATGAATTTGATACATGTAATTAAAATAGATTCTTTTAAATACTCTCTTACTTTTTTTAATTTCATGGAAAGACCGATTGAAATTAATAGTAAAATAGTACTTATCGGGATAAAAAGCGCGATAATGCTGCTAAATATTATTGGCCTTTCCCATCCTGATGCATTAAAACCTAATCCAATTATGATTGAAGCCATTCCAACCATAATAAAGGGATCTTTTATCATTGCTTTTAAATCAATTATTTTTTGACCTGATTGATTGTTTTTCATCGCATAATACTTGGCAACGGGAAAACCTATTGTGTAATATGCAATCTGTAAAGAAAAGATATATAGTGCAGCCAATTTATATCCCTCTTCTCCTAACAAAAGAAAACAAATTAGTCCTCCTATGTTACCTAAATTACTGAAAAATCCGCAGCAAAAAAATGCGCCTGTATCAAAATCATTCATATGGATACTACGGGCAATTAAGAGTGCAATCGTTCCACCTAATATGAGTTGAAAAAGACATAATACAGGAAAAAATAAAAGATTTATCTGGGTAAAATCCATCGCCCAGTATGCTCCGATAAAAGTCACAGGCATAAGGAATAATATGGCAATTTTTTGTAATATCTTTCTTGTATTTTCCAAATTAAGGGGTAAATTTATTTTACCTCTTTTTTCTAAATACTGTACTAAATACCCAATTGCCAGTCCAAGAAATATAATAAACAGGGAATTAAATAAAGGCTTAATCAATGATTACTCCTTTTGTAAATTATGATTTCGACATGTTAATCGATAGTAATATTCCAATACAATTTTCTCTAATAGAATTAGTCTACAATATTAAGCAAATGTAAACTTTTGTGCCAGGCACCAGAGTT
>CAZMLS010000121.1:0-5397 GCA_964567215.1 uncultured Atribacterota bacterium
TCTGGCTGTCTTTCTTACTAAAAAGAGATGCTAAAAACAATCAACTAGTCCTCTGAAAACAGATTGTTTTTGAGGGATCTCTTGCGTTTTAATAATATTATCAAAAAAGAGGTTATTGGAAAACTGGTTTTTTATATCTACCTCCAGGAGAAATGTTATTAGACTTAAGAGAAATAATAACGAAAAAGGAGGTAGTTCAATGACAGAAAAAAAACTATATGTTGGAAATCTTAAATACTCTGTAACTAACGAACAATTACAAGAATTATTTGGCACTTATGGTGAAGTAGCGAATGTCAATATCATTGAAGGTAAAGGCTTTGGTTTTGTGGAAATGTCTTCCGTAGAAGAAGCAGAAAAAGCTAAAGATGCTTTAAATAACACCGATTTTGATGGCCGTCCATTAAAAATTGATGAAGCGCGTCCAAGAAAACCAAGAAGTGATTATCATAGCAGATACTAATTAATATTTATTGTGTAAAATTAAAATTATAAAATAGAATTGTTTTAAAAATAAGTCAGCCAGAAAATACACACAGGGATTAGTTCTTCCTGCAACTTGAAAAAGCGGGAGAGAGGATTAATCCCTGTGTGTATTTATTATCTAAAAGGAAAAACTTGTAGATATTGAAAAATAATTGTAAAATAATTTATATTTAGTTGAAGGAGGAGGAATATATTGCTAAATAAAGTTGCAAATATTTTAAGAGGATTATCAGTGGATATGGTGGAAAAAGCTAAATCCGGGCATCCCGGATTACCCCTGGGTTGTGCTGAGATAGGTGCTGTATTATTTGGAGATATGTTAAGATATGATCCGACTTCACCGGATTGGCCTGATCGAGACCGATTTATTTTATCTGCCGGTCATGGTTCTAGCTGGTTATATTCCTTATTGCATCTTTCCGGATATGATATTTCCCTAAATGATTTAAAAAATTTCAGACAGTTGAATTCAAAAACACCCGGTCACCCTGAATATGGAGAAACTCCCGGAGTGGAAGTGACTACCGGACCTTTGGGACAGGGCTTTGCCAATGCGGTAGGGATGGCACTGGCTGAAAAAATGTTGGCTTCCAGATTTAATACTGATGATTATAAAATTGTAAACCACTATACTTATACACTTTTAGGGGACGGTTGCATGATGGAAGGAATAACCACAGAAGCAGCCTCTTTGGCAGGTCATTTAGGCCTGGAAAAATTAATTGCCATTTATGATAGTAACCAGATATGTCTTGCAGGAGAAACTAAAGATACTTTTACCGAATCCATTGCAGATAAATTCAAGGCATTAGGATGGAAAGTCCTTGAAAATATCGATGGTCATAGCATTGAAGAATTAACACCGGCAATTATTAAGGCTAAAGAATCTAAAGACAAACCTACTTTAATAATAGCCAAAACTCATATTGGTTTTGGTGCTCCTACCAAACAGGATTCCAGTAGCAGTCATGGTGCACCTTTGGGTGATGAAGAAGTGATTGGTTTAAAGAAAAATCTGGGATTGCCCCTGGATGATAAATTCTATATTTCGAAAGAAGTAGAAGAATTTTTTGAAGGCAGAAAAAATAAACTCATTAAAAATAGAGAAGAGTGGGAAGAAAAATTTAAAATTTGGGCTGAAAAAAATCCCGAACTACACAAACAATGGGATGAGGCATTAAATTTAACCATACCGGAAAATTTAGAATTAGAGAATCTGGAGATAAAAACCCCAACAGCTACCCGTTCTTCTTCGGGAACGGTTCTGGAAAAAATAGCTGAAAAAATGCCATATCTGATTGGCGGTTCAGCAGATTTGTCTCCTTCTACAAAAACTTATTTAAAAAAGTTTAAAGAAATTCAAAAAACGCAATTTGATGGTCGGAATATCAGATTCGGGGTTAGAGAGCATGCCATGGGAGGAATTTGTAATGGCATTGCCGCTCACAAAGGTTTTAGAGTCTATTGCTCCACTTTTTTTGTATTTTCTGATTATATGCGCCCATCCATTAGATTGGCAGCATTAATGAAGCTACCCGTTATATATATCTTTACACATGATTCTATTTTTGTAGGAGAAGATGGTCCGACCCATCAACCGATAGAACAGCTTGAATCGTTAAGGCTTATCCCTGGTTTAAAATTGATTAGACCTGCAGATGACGAAGAAGTGAAATGGGCATGGGAAGAAGTGTTAAAAGAAAAAGAAAAACCGGTTGCTTTGGTGTTAAGCAGACAGAACTTGCCTCACTTAAAGAAAAAACAGGGAGTGAAAGAATTTAATCGAGGAGGGTATATTGTCCTTAAGGAGGAAACGGGAAATCCTGATGTGGTATTCATGGCCAGCGGCAGCGAAGTGTCTTTAGCGCTTGAAACTGCCGGTTTCCTAAAGGAGAAAAATATTTCCTCCCGAGTAGTATCTATACCTGACCGGAATGAATTTTTAAAACAGGAAGAAACTTATATTGAAGATGTTCTTGGTTCAAAAGAGATTCTCAGGGTAGTGATTGAAATGAATAACGGACAAGGCTGGTATCGACTTTTAAAAGATGAATACCTTGCAATATTAATGGAAACCTTTGGTAAAAGTGCTCCGGGCAAAGAAGTAGCCGATTATTTTGGATTTACTCCCCGGAAAATTGCAGATAAGATCATGGAAAAATTAAATAAATAAAAATATAAAAGATTGGAGCATTTTCAGGTCGTTTAGAGTCGGCCTTTTATAAAATTCAATTATGACTTCAGGGAACGTTTTTAATATTCAAAAATATTCAATTCATGATGGGCCGGGAATTCGCACGACTGTTTTTTTTAAGGGTTGTCCTTTAAATTGCTGGTGGTGTCATAATCCGGAGAGTCAATCATTTATTCCGGAATTGATTTTTTATAAAGACAAGTGCATTCATTGTGAAACTTGTTTTAAGATTTGCCCTTCCGGTGCCATTAAAATGAAAGAAGAAATTCCGGTCACTGATAGAGATATTTGTACGCTTTGCGGAAAATGTGTCAGCCAATGTCCAACACAGGCCAGGGAAATGATTGGCAGGAAGGTGACCACCCGGGAAGTCATGAAAGAAATTGAAAAAGACATCATGTTCTACCGGGAATCCGGAGGAGGCGTAACCTTTTCCGGAGGAGAACCTTTAGCTCAAGATGATTTTTTAGAAGAACTTCTTCATTGCTGTAAAGATAGGGAAATACATACCACCCTGGATACTTCAGGTTATGCCACCTGGCAGGTTTTGGACAAAATAAGAGACAGAGTCGATTTATTTTTATATGATGTAAAAATAATGGATAATAAAAAACATAAAAAATATACCGGGGTATCCAATAAAATAATTTTAGAAAATTTAAAGAAACTTTCCCTGTTAAATGAAAATATCTTTGTCCGTATTCCAGTTATTCCGGGAATTAACGATGATGAGCAAAATATTAAAAGTATAGGTGAATTTTTATCACCTTTAAAGATAAAACAAGTAGAACTCCTTCCTTACCATAACATCGGTTCAGAAAAATATAAAAGATTAGGTAAAATTTATCAAATGAAAAATACCCCTGCTCCTTCCGGAAAAAAATTAACGGAAATATCTAATATTTTAAAAGGATTTAATTTAAATATAAAATAAAGAGGTTAAATTCAGCTATGATTAAAAGAATAAAAAAATTAAGAGAAAAAAGTATCAATACCCATCCTTATATATCTATTGAAAGAGCCAAACTGGTTACTGAAGCTTATAAAAAATATGCAGGAACGGTTTCTTCTCCTGTACTTCGCGCCCTGGTTTTTGAACATTTAATGGAAAATAAAACGGTTTCCATTGAAGAAGGGGAACTGATTGTCGGTGAAAGGGGAAGTTTCCCCCAGGCAACACCAACTTTTCCGGAATTATGTTGTCATAGTTTGAATGATTTTGACATGATTAATAATCGCGAGAAAATTTCTTTTAAAGTGAGCAATGATGCCAAAGAGATTCAGGAAAAAGAAATAATTCCCTATTGGAAAGACCGTTCAATGCGTAGCCAAATTTTAGAACAAATGAATCAAGAATGGAAAGATTGTTATAAAGCAGGCCTCTTTACCGAATTTATGGAACAGAGAGCTCCGGGGCATACTGTAGCTGACGGAAAAATATATCAAAAAGGATTTTTAGGATTCATTGAAGATATTAAAAAAAGCCTAAAGAATATTGATTATTTAAATGACCCGAGTGCGTATGATAAACAGGAAGAATTAAAGGCCATGATGATATGTGCCCGGGCAATCATTGGATTTGCTCATCGACATGCTGAAAAAGCGCGGGAAATGGCATCAGCCGAAAAGGATTCCTTAAGAAAAAAAGAATTGCTTAAAATTGCAGAGGTTTGCGACCATGTCCCGGCAAATCAACCGCGGAATTTTTGGGAAGCTTTACAGATGTACTGGTTCGTTCATTTAGGTGTAGTTACCGAGTTGAATACCTGGGATTCGTTTAATCCGGGAAGATTAGACCAACACATATATCCCTTCTATAAAAAGGAAATGGAAGAAGGGACATTAACACGGGAAAAGGCAAAGGAGATTCTGGAATGTTTTTGGATAAAATTTAATAATCAACCGGCTCCACCCAAAGTAGGAGTTACCCTGGCAGAAAGCGGAACTTATACTGATTTTGCCAACATCAATAATGGCGGATTAAAAGCTGACGGTACAGATGGAGTCAATGATTTTACCTATCTTATCCTGGAAGTCATTGATGAAATGCGACTATTACAGCCAAGTACCAATATTCAATTGAGTGAAAAGAGCCCGGATAAGTTTTTGAAAAGTGCTGTTAAAATCATCAGAAAAGGTTGGGGACAGCCTTCAATTTTTAATGCCGAGGAAGTTATTGAAGAGATGTTAAGACAGGGAAAATCTTTGGAAGATGCCCGTTGCGGAGGAACAAGCGGCTGCATAGAAACCGGTGCTTTCGGCAAGGAAAGTTATATCTTAACCGGTTATTTTAACCTGGTAAAAGTTTTGGAAATTACCTTAAATAACGGACTTGACCCTCAAACCGGTAAAAAGATTGGCATTAAAACCGGTGATCCGCTTACATTTAAATCTTTTACAGAATTGATAGAAGCTTTCAAAAAACAACTTCATCATTTTATAGATATTAAAATAAAAGGGAATCACATTATTGAAAAATTATATGCTAATTATATGCCCGCCCCCTTTCTATCCATTATTGTCAGCGATTGTATTAATAAAGGAAAAGACTATAATGCCGGAGGTGCACGGTATAATACGAATTATATTCAGGGAGTAGGTATTGGTTCGATTACAGATAGTCTATCATCCATCAAATGTCATGTTTTTGACCAAAAAAATATAAGTATGGAAAAAATGTTATGTGCTTTAAAAGAAAATTTTTCAAATGATGAAAT
>CAZMLS010000122.1:0-5321 GCA_964567215.1 uncultured Atribacterota bacterium
CTAATTTCACCGTATGCGTGCCAGCACTTTTATTCGTAAGGACAATCGGGGTGATGAAACCGGTATCTACCCCGTCAAGATAGACTTTTGCGCCATCAGGGTTAGAATTAATATCGATAGAACCGAAAGCTGCCCCCACAGTAACTGTGACTGAGGCAGTAACACTTCCGGAAACATTAGTTGCGGTAAGAATATAAGTAGTAGTTGTTGTAGGAGTTACTGCAGTAGTACCGGTTGATGCTACACTACCAACACTCTGGTTAATGGCAACACTGGTTGCATCTGTAACGCTCCAACTTAAATTAGAACTTTCTCCTACAGTAATAGTTGAGGGAGTAGCTGAAAAGGAATTGATAATAGGAGTTGCCGGTGTTGTTCCACTACACCCGGCAAATAATACCAAAACAATCATTGCAAAAAATAAGCTGAAATACTTAAAATAAGTACTTTTTCTTTTTTCCATTTTTTTACTCCTTTAAATTTTTTATTTTAATTTTTTTACTCTCTTCTTCACCCCTTTTCTACTATTTATTATTTTGCGAATATACCTTTGTAATATTATTAAAAATGAACAATATTCTTAATTTTCTCTCCTTGAAATAGCTTTACTAAATTACAATACTACAACACCTTAAGAAAATCCTCTTTTTTTAAAAATATTTTTTATTAATTCTTAAAAGAACAGAGAACTGTTCCCTATTCTTTTGTTAACTTCTAAAAAGTACTTCTTCTTTATTGAAGAGTCGGGTAGCTCCAAACAAAGCTATTCCGGCAAACATTAAATTGGCAGTAAAAGCAGTGATAATATGGGACCAATAAATTTTACCAATCAGAATTTCCTTAAAAACAAAACTACTGTTTAATACAGGAACAAAAAACATGTTACCGCTTAATTCTATTCCCTGACTAATGGAGATAATCCCCAGAAAAATGGTTAACATATAAATGGGGGTTATATAACTGGAGGCTTCTTTAACATTGCGGGCAAATATTCCCACAATAACTAAAATTGCGCTGATTAACCCTACTAAAGGAAGTAATGTTAAGAATAATAATAAAAAAGTATTAAAGGTCATTCCCAATTTTATTCCTTCAATGCCTCCCCTACCGGCAACAGCATTCCCCGATAGTAAAGAGATGGAAATGCCAAACAGACCTATGACCATGCTGGAAAATGAAATCATCATGATTGATAAAAATTTACCTAATACGATTTCCAATCGGCTAATTTGACTAACCAGAAGAGTGGCAATCGTTCCTCTTTCTTTTTCTCCGGCAGTAATATCTATTGCAGTATGCATGGCTCCTGCAAAAATAAGCATGATGACCAGATATGGCAGTAAAAATCCTAAGAATGTGCCGGTCACTTTTTCCGAAGAAGCCACATTTTCTATTTCAAGGGTAAAAGGATGAATGATTTTTTCATTTAAATTTAAATCATTTAATCTTTGTGAAACAATTTCTTTTGAATATTCATCTATCGCTTGGTTAATTCTTTTTTGGGCGACTCTTGATTTTGCTTCGGTGGTATCATATTTCAATACAAGCCGGCTGGGTTCTCCTTGCTTTACTTTAATATCAAACTTTGGCGGTATTTCAATAATTGCTTGAATTTCTCTATTTTTTAATTTGCTCAATTCATTATCTTCTTTGGTAGTCGTTTCAATTTTTTCTTGATTTTCAAGATATTCCGATAATTGCAAAGCAAATTCCTCTCCCTTTATAGCAACGACTGAAACAGCTTCTTCTGATTTTTTATTTCCCATTTGGTTGAAATAACCCATTCCGATAAATAAAAGTGGATAAAAAACCAGAGGCACAATGATCATGGTAATCAATGTTCGTTTGTCTCGAATGGCTCCAACAATTTCTTTACTAAAAACAGATTTTATATTTTTATAATTCATTTTGTCTTATTTTCCTGTTCTATTAATTCAAAGAATATTCCCTCTAAATCTTCCAGGGAAGAGTGTTTCTTTAATTCTTCCAAAGTACCTTGCGCAAGAAGTTTACCATGATGAATAATGCCGATGACATCACACAATTTTTCTGCTTCCCGCATGATATGAGTTGAGTATATCACGCATTTTCCCTGTTTTTTAAAACTTTCCACATAGTTGGTTACAGTTCGGGCAGTAATTATATCCAGACCTACTGTCGGTTCATCCAAAATCAAAACAGAAGGGTCATGTAGAATACACCGGGCAATGGATAATTTTTGTTTCATGCCAGTAGAAAGCTTACTTACCCTTACATCTTTAAAATTTTCCATATCCAAAGCTTGAAAAATTTCACCCATTTTTTCATCGATAATTTTATCTTCCATGCCATTGATTCTGCCAAAAAATTTTAATGTCTCCCGAGGGGTAAATCGGTCATACAAGCCTGTTTCACCGGATAAAAACCCAATCTGTTTTCTTACTTCATCCGGTTCCTGTATCACATCGAATCCGTTTACTTTTACTTTTCCAACGGTTGGACGCATCATGGTTGCCAAAATACGTAAAGTTGTAGTTTTTCCGGCTCCATTAGGACCTAATAGACCGTAAATTTTTCCCTTTTGGCAATTGAATTTTAGATTATTTACTGCAATAACTTCGCCTCTTTTATTATCATGAAATCTTTTTGTTAATCCCTCAACTTGAATCATTTTTCTTATCTAATCCTTTTCTTCTAAACTGTGAATCTACTTAAACTTAAAACTTAAATAAAAAAGAAAGCTATACATTCTACGCGAAACGTTTTTACGATATTTGCAAAATATTAATTTAGCCTTAATAGACAGGCGGGACGCCTGTCCTACGGGGTGAGTAGTTTTGGTCATTCTTTATTTAATTTTTATATTCCCCCATAGACAAACTGGTAAAACAATCTTGTATTTTATCTTGCAACCCGAAATTGGCAACTTGTAACTTTTTCTATAACTACCAGCTATTAATATACGCTTTTTCTATTTTGCATTTCCAAAGCATTAATTATCTCTTTTTTTACATCTTCATTATCTTCTATTTTTAGGGCTTTCTCCAAAGCACTTTTTGATTTTTTCCCTCCAAGTTTTCCTAATGCCCAGGCAGTATGCCCCCTTACTATTAGATTATCATCTTCCTGTAAAACCGTTATTAAGTGCGGTACAGCTATTGGATTGCCAATATTTCCTAAAGCCAACACTGCATTTCTTTTAATTGCGTCTCTAGGTCTCATTGCTATTTGGTTATCTGTAAAATAGGACTTAAATTCTTCTTCTGTCATTTTTAATAAAGGAATTAATGGGATTTTCGGACCAATATAACCATATTTTGGCTGATATTTTTTTGGTTTTTTATTTTTATTTTTCGGACAGACATCCTGGCATATGGTACAGCCGTATAAATTGTCTCCCCATATTTCCCGGTATGCTAAAGGCACATTCATTAATCTTTCAGAAATATATTGCAGGCATTTCGTTCTATCGATTACATAAGGAGAAACTATGGCTTGTGTAGGGCAGGAATCAATACAAATCCTACAATCACCACAATTATTCTGAATAGGATTATCTGTTTCCAATTCTAATTCAGTAAAGATTTCTCCCAAAACCACCCAGGAACCATATTTTTCTGTAATGATTATTCCATTCTTCCCATACCAGCCTACTCCGGCTCGTTGGGCAATAGGTTTTTCTACTAAAGATACATAGCATGATTTATTTTTAGATTTATATTTATAATTGGATTCTTGACTTATAAAATCGATAATTTTTTTTAATTTTTCTTTCACTTCATAATAAAAATTTGCAATATCGTATTTGGCAATTCGTCCACACGGTTGCCCGCTTTCTTCAAAATTATGATCTTCTTCTATTAAATAGTATTGTGCAACACTGATAATAGATTTTGCCTTTTTTAATATATTTTTCGGATTGCATCTTTTACTGATTTTATTGAAATTTATTTCTTCTGAGTTCAAAGATATATCCTTATTATTGCGATATTCACTTCTGGGGATATATCCTTTCTTAATACTTTTTATGATTGAATTTTCGGTCTGAGGAAAAGTCTCAGCATTCGTAATTCTGATGATATCCAGGCCAATTTCTTTCCCCATATTTTTAATTTGTTCAGTTAATGACATAAATCATAAATCCATCTATTAATTTTTCTTAAAACTATCAATAACAAAACCTGTTCCGCCTGCAATCAATAATAGTGGCCATAGTTTACCCCAATTCAATTCAGGAAAAAAGTTACTTAATAGAAAAATAATGCCTACAAGTATCATCATTATTCCTCTCGTAACATTTCTATTTTTATGCCGATTTTGTTTGTGGTCTTTCGCTTCAAAATGAACTTTTATCTCATCCATTTCATTTTCTATATCCTGCGAATTATCTTCGTTCATTTCAGGTCTCTCCTTATTTTATTTAAAATATTTTATTTAAGACTATCTTTTTCTATAAGCTTGCACAATGAAAATAATACCGGCAGCTATTAAAACTAACGGCCATAATCTTCCTATTGCTATCCAGGGGAAAAAACTATTTAATAAAAAAATCAAACCGATAACAATAATAATAATTCCACCCAATAATTTTTCATTTTTTCCGGAAACATGCGAATGGTCTTCTGATTCAAAATGTTCTTTTACCTCTTCAATGACATCCTCTGCTCCTTTTTTCACTTTATCTTTAAATTGCTCTCTTTTGCTAAATGTATCATCAGAAACCTGTTCAGGATTATGAGGAACTATAATCCAGGCAACAATGTATGCAACAATTCCGGCACCTCCCAAAAAAACGATAAGTACAGTCAATAATCTCACTAAAGTAGAATCAACCTCAAAATATTCTGCTATTCCGCCACAAACTCCGGCAATCATATAATCCTTTCTTGACCTGTAGAGTTTTTTCTTCATAATTAAATTTACTCCTTTTTATAATTTTATAATTAACCAATTTAGCAATTCTCCAATTAGCCGATCTTTTAATTCACCTATTAGTTGATTTACCAATTAGTAGTTAGCGCATAATATTATAATTAAAAATCTTGTCTTTTCAATTTAAGCTTTATTCCATCTTGCCTTTACCCTCTTCTCTAAAAAGAAAAGATAAAAAATTCTTTATAGATTTTTTATATCTCTCATCATGGGCAAATGCAAGATTTGTCCCTACAAATTATGCATTATTATTTTCTTCTCGAAATACAAAATATGTATTGGGTTTCCGAAACTTCTGGTTTCTATTCTCTTAACTATATACCCAATACTCGATACTATATACTATTATTTAAAGTTTATATCCGATCATCCTTAAAAACTCTTTTCTCTCTTTAATATTTTTATCTGTT
>CAZMLS010000123.1:0-1358 GCA_964567215.1 uncultured Atribacterota bacterium
TGAAAGGAAAAATTCGATTAAAAGCTAAAAAAGTTATATTATCCCTGGAAAAAAAAGAATCCGGGTTATCTGAACTACTTGTTAGGGGACTGCCGACAAAATTTATCTGATATTTTTTTAGCCAATCTTTAGTTTCTTTTAATCCCTCTTTCCCCATATCCAGAGTGTGATTATTTGCCAGGGAAAATAGATTGAAGTTACTCCAGAAAACCCCTTCAATTATTTCCGGGCTAAAAGCAAATTTTAAAGAATCATCTGAAAATTCCGGGGGATTTTTTACTACAGGACCTTCTAAATTTGCAAAAACAATATCTATTCCTCTTAAGAATTGACTTATTTTTTGAAAAGGGTAATAAATACTATTTTGTTTCATTAAATATTCTACACTTCGATCTAGCATGATATCTCCAACAAATAGAACAGTTTTTACTCCCTTGTTAAAAGTTTCCTCATTTTTTTTCTCTCCAAAGGCTACACTAAAATAAGAAGTAGTTAATTCTGAATATAATTTTGAAAAATCAACAGAATTTTTATGAGCAATAATGTGAATTGCCGTCTTATGCCGTAGTGTAGCAAAAAGTCTAGCTGCATATAGGGCCTGCCAACAATCCACTTCTATATTTTTAAAATTACTTTGCTCAAAATTTAACAAGGTCCGGATACTTTTTTTATCATGAAACCCGGCTGCCCGGGGAGGGAGATAATGGGAGAAATCCACGCTGGCGATGATGATGGTTTGAGCAGGAGTCTCTTTATCAATAGTTTTTACCAGGTGTTCCATTTGCTCTTTAGTAATATCAATAGGTATCAATATGGGTAAAAACCTGGTTTCTGGAAAATATTTTTTAATATAAGGAATTAGATTGGTAATTCCGTGGTCATAAACGATAGCAGAACTATTTAGTACCATTTTATTTTCATCAGCTAATCTCTTTCCCAGAAGAGAATCAATTTTTATGTTATCAAATTCTTCTTTTTTTGAACCTGATTCCCAATCAAGGGTAATAAATGCATTGACGTCATTAAAAGTTCCACTATGGAAATGATCCGGGCTTAATAAAATAATAGTATCTATTTTTTTCTGAGAGGAAATATGCTGAAAAAAATCCTCTATAATTTCTTTGGCTAATAGATGATGAGGGGCTACTCCGGAGACGATATCTTGTTTATTGTCCGGGTCAGATGCAAAAATTTCTAATGTACTTGAAAAATATAATATAAATACAATACTGAAAAAAATAATCAGAACAGAAACAAACGAAATATAATTTTTAATGTTATTGAATTTAAAAATGTTATTAATTTTTAACCTCCTATTTCTTAACACCTTAATGACATACTATCCAACTCTCTCCTCC
>CAZMLS010000123.1:1458-5263 GCA_964567215.1 uncultured Atribacterota bacterium
TCTCTCCTCCCCCTTGAGGGGGGAGGATTAAGGTGGGGGTGATATTCCCTATACAGAATAGGCGTTCCCATTTTAACGAGGACAGGTCTTCCTGTCTATTTAAATATGGCAAAACCTTTTACTGCCATTACATTATCATTTTTCTAGAATAATTTATACTGAGAAACCCAAAGAGATATATCAAAGCAGCTAATATCGACACTACTTTAAATCCAAAAAAGAGGGCAATTATTACAGCAGAGACAGAGGCAATAATTGAGCAGAAACTGTTAGTTGCCCATAGCCAGGGGATAAATTCTTTCCCTTTCCCTTTATTTATTAAACTGACCATCCTTATTCCCAAAGGGAAGGGCATTCCCATTAAAAATCCCAGAGGGAAGATTAATCCCATAGTAATAAATATTCTTACAAATAAGCTATATTTTAAGGTAGTATTAAATATATAAGGTAAAATAAATTGATAAATTATTAAGAAACCACAAAGAATAAAAATAATAATTTTAAGGCTTCCAATATAATTTCTCTCTATCTTTTTAGAATAAAAACTTCCCAGACCCGAGAAGAATAAAAAAGAAAAGATAATAATCGAAGTAGAATAGCTAGGATTAGTCAGATAGAGGATGAATTTCTGGATAAAAGATATTTCTAAAAGCATATATCCCAAACCCAAAGAGGCAAAGTAGAGTAAAAAAGGAATCTTTATTTTTCTTTTATTTGCAGAAGATCTCTTTAAAAATAGAGGTAAAAATATAAAAATGATACTAAATATTATTCCTTGAATGAAAGTGGCGAATATAATTAGATTGCCCCACTCTATTAGAGGTTGCCAGTTAGCCGTGCTTTTTATAATCTTGGGAATATTTTTCCATTTCAAAGTATAAAAAAAATAAGGTTGATTATCTGTAACAGCTGAAACATTAAAGAAATAACTATCATTAAAAACTTTTAAGTTACCCTCCTTAAAACTATCTATCAGATACTTTATCTCTTGATAATAATAACTCTTCTCCAGGACGTGATTTATATTAACCTCTTCCTCCTTAATCCCCGGAAAATAGACCACATCAAAGCTTCTCTTATCACAAAAATCTTTAATTATATTTATCTCATCCACTGTTACCTCTTTTTTACTTAAGATGAGGGTGGTAGTAGCCCAACTGCGGATTACTGCTAAATGATTTTCCGGTCTTTCTATTCCCATTCGACCCAGAGCCTCTAGACCTGTGTTGCAAAGTCGCAAAATCTCTCGAGGAGGGAATTTTAACCAACGAGTGATGCTTAATTTTCCTCCCTCAGAAAGATGCTGCCAAAAATCTATAAATCCCTCAACTGTATAGAGATAATTTTCTGAAATGCTATAAAATCCTCCTGAAGCAGTATTAGATGAGCCAATTAAAGAAATTTGAACCAAATCAAATTTTTGTGCCAATCCTTTTAATATGCTTCTCCCTTCACCGGTTAAAATTTTAAGTCCTTTACGGTTATAAATATTCCCCGAGTAATCAGCAAAATTATCCTGCATCAAGCTTTTAACATTAGGATTCATTTCAATTCCCCAAATTTCTTCTGCTTCATTATAAATCCCTCCCAGGATGTCTAATCCTCCTCCCGGTCCAATTATTAATATCTTTTCTCGATTCTCTGTACTTCTTGCAAGGTGAAACCCTAAAGCCGAGGAAATATAATCTGAAAACTCTATTCTTTTCAATCTTTCTAAATCATCCCCTCTCTCTAATCTGGTAATTGCGCTCAATCCATCACCATCAGTTACTATACCTAACTGTTCAGGGATCTCACCTGAAAAATTCAAGCTCAATCCGGGGGCATACCTTGCCCCATCACTTTCTACAACTTCTAATCGGGAAAAACTATTTTCCCGTCTTTCAATTATTTTCGACTGAGGAAAACGCAGTAAAGTAAATAAACTTTTATAAGGGTTTACCCGGAAAGAATAAAAATTCTCTGCACCAATTAGTAAAATTATTAAAAGAAATATCCCTACTACATAAATTATTGATTTCTTATTTTTAAATTTTAGAGAAAATAAAAAAGAAGCTAAAAAAGAGAGCAGGGGAGGAATGATTAATAAATGGCTCAAACTTATATAATTGGCTAAGATTAAAAAAGCAATACAACCTATAGCTGCACCACTCAAATCACAGAAATATATTTTATTTACTTTTTCCGGTAGCTTGGATATAGCTAGGGAGATACAAATACCGGCAAAGAAAAAGGGAATAGTTATAGCCAGATAATAAATCACTAGATATAGTAATTGGTATCTATCCATAATTACCCGATAAAGGTCGAATGGGATTTTAGAAATAAAAAATATAGAGAATAAGGAGCTTAAAGAAAAAAGCAATGAAAATAATAAGAGATATTTATACAAATTATTTCCACCGGCTTTTTTTAATATACCGGGAAAGACCGATAAAAAAGTTCCACTTGCCCCATATCCTAAAAAGGCAATGCTGATAATCATGAAAGCCAGATAATTCCATTGAATAATAGAAAATACCCTGGTAAGAGAAAGTTCAAAAAGTAAAACAGAAATAGAAAAAAAGAAAATTCCTATATATAAAGGAAAATTGCTATTTACTTTTACCTTCATCTTTTTTCCCTTTTATTGTTTGATTTGTAAATTTTGTTTTTCTTTTTTAAATCATTATTCGATATCATGATTAAATAACCCTTTTTATTTTTTATATATACAAAAACCATTATTGAATTTATCTATCTTTCTTTCTTTGCTCAATACTGTTTTTCTTCCCGTTATTGTACTTATTATCCACATCTTATTCTCATCACTTATCACTCATTACTGTATTTGCTTTCCCGCAATTTGTTACCCACGCTATAACTATCCGCTATTACTATACGCTAACCTGCATTTCTACCCACATCTTATCTTGGACTCGATACTCAATACATGGTACTCAATACTGATTCATCACCTTTACTATATTTTGTATTCTTGATACAATAAAACTGCTAAACAAAGTTTTATGCCATACCTCTTTGATTAACTAAAAGTATTAACAAAAAATGCAATTGTAACTAAAATGATTAAATAAAAAAGTAGATGTTTTTTTATGAAAAAATCTCTTATTTTAATCTTAATCGTATTTTTAGTATTGTTGTTCATAGTTATATATGAGCATGAGGGTGAGGGCGCAGATACTTATATACAAAAAAGAAAGAGCATGGTTGTAAATCAACTAAAAAACAGAGACATAATCGATTCAAAAGTCTTACAAGCGATGTTCACTATCCCCCGCCATCAATTTGTTGACCAGCGCATTGCAGGTTCAGCCTACAATGATTATCCTTTGTCCATAGGTGAAGGCCAAACCATTTCCCAGCCCTATATCGTCGCTTTAATGACTCAACTTTTAGAATTAAAGGGAAATGAAAAGGTCTTGGAAATAGGGACAGGTTCCGGGTATCAGGCAGCGGTTTTAGCCGAGATTGTAAAAGAAGTTTATACAATTGAAATATATAAAAGCCTTTCTAACAAATCAGAAAAACTGTTAAAAGATTTGGGTTATAAAAATATCCATTTCAAGGTTGGTGACGGGTATTATGGTTGGGAAGAATACGCTCCCTATGATGCCATCATTGTAACCTGTGCACCCGATCATGTCCCCCCGTCTCTTATTCAGCAGATTAAAGATGACGGAGGGCGAATAGTGGTACCTGTTGGTGGAATATGGATGGTTCAAACTTTGATGAAAGTAGAGAAAATAAAAGGAAAGGTAAAGTCTAAAGGACTTATTGGAGTGAGATTTGTTCCCATGCTTGG
>CAZMLS010000124.1:0-5259 GCA_964567215.1 uncultured Atribacterota bacterium
GAGGACGGTAGATAAATTAATTATCTACCTCCTACTCGATTCAATAAATTATTTTACAGAAAAAGAAGGATTATTAAAAGATTTGTAGAATAATTTGAATATAATAGCTTCGACCTGTATTAGTCCCTCGTGGATGAACAGGCGATAGGGTTCATCGAGCAATTGGTGAGCCTGCTGATTTTGCAAAGGAGCCATAAAGGCTCCTTTTTTTAATATAAAAATTAAGGAGGTAGATTATTATGTTAGGTGGTTACATGGGAAAGATCCTCAGAGTAAACCTCACAACAGGAAAAACATCTGAGGAGCCGTTGAATGAAGAAATTGCACGGAAATTTATCGGTGCAAGAGGGTACGGTGCAAAAATTATCTTTGATGAGGTATCGCACAATACAGATCCGCTTGGATCAGAGAACAAATTGATCTTTGCAACAGGACCACTCACGCTTACAACTGCACCAACAGGTGGGAGGTATAATGTTATAACAAAAAGTCCGCTGAATGGGGTTATTGCTGGATCAAATTCTGGTGGATTCTTTGGACCAGAACTAAAGAAGGCTGGATACGATATGCTTATCGTTGAAGGAAAATCTGAGAAACCAGCGTACCTTTGGATTACAGATGAAAAAGTTGAGATAAAAGATGCATCACACCTCTGGGGTAAAGATACACACGAAACAACAGACACCATCCTTTCAGAACTTGGGAACAAAAACATAAAAGTTGCTTGCATTGGACCTGCAGGGGAAAATCTTGTTAAGTTTGCTTGTATCATTAACGACAAGGCAAGGGCCGCAGGAAGAACTGGCGTTGGTGCTGTAATGGGTTCGAAGATGCTCAAAGCTGTTGCTGTTAAAGGCAACAAGAGAGCTCCAATTGCAAATCCAGAAAAATTCAAGGAAGTGCTAAAAGTTACGATGGATAAAATTAAGACAAATGCTGTAACTTCACAAGGGCTTCCAACATATGGAACAATGGTCCTCAACCACATCATTAACGAACATGGATTGTATCCTGCGTATAACTTTCAGAAAGCAACATATGAAGATGTTGACAAAGTTTCAGGAGAGAAACTCAAAGAGACATATCTTGTAAGAAACAAGGCATGCTATGCGTGTCCCATCGCTTGTGGAAGGGTATCCAAACTACCTGATATGGAAGAAGAAACCGAGGGACCTGAATACGAGACAAGCTGGGTTTTCAGTGCAAATTGCGGCATTGACGACCTTGCTGCGGTTATCAAGGCAAACGACCAATGCAACAAAATGGGACTTGACACAATAGCAACAGGAGCAACGATTGCATGTGCAATGGAACTTTACGAGAAAGGCTTCTTGAAGAAAGAAGAGCTTGAAAGTGCTCCAGAGCTTAAGTTTGGAAACACGGAAACCATACTTATCTACCCTGAGTTAATGGCTAAAAGAATCGGTTTGGGTGATAAACTTGCAGAAGGTTCCTATAATTTTGCTTCAAAGTACGGACACCACGAACTTTCAATGAGTGTTAAGAAACAAGAAATGCCAGCATACGACCCAAGAGGAGCGCAAGGGCAAGCACTTGCGTATGCAACCTCAAACAGAGGTGGATGCCATGTCCGTGGATACCTCATCTCACCTGAAATTCTTGGAAGCCCAGAGAAACTTGACCCGTTTGTAGTTGAAGGAAAAGGGCAGTGGGTAAAGATATTCCAGGATCTTACCGCAGTTATTGATTCCGAAGGGCTTTGCCTTTTCACGTCTTTTGCTCTTGGTGCAGATGATTATGCTGAATTGCTTTCCGCAGCTACGGGCTTTGATTACACGACAGACGAGGTTATGAAGGCAGGTGATAGAGTCTGGAACCTTGAAAAGCTCTGGAACTTAAAGATTGGTTTAACCAAGAAAGACGACTACCTTCCTCCAAGATTCCTCAACGAACCTCTTCTAGATGGTGCAGCAAAAGGGCAGGTTGTTTATCTTGATGCCCTTCTAAGCGACTACTATAAGGTAAGAGGATGGAACGAAAAAGGAGTTCCAACTGAAGAGAAACTCAAGGAACTTGGATTAAGTTAAATTCAAAAAAAAAGGGGGGCGTAAGTCCCCCGTACTTTAAAAATATGGAGAACACGACTTTAAAATTTAAGGATTATACAGTAGAGATACCTGACGGCACAAATCTTAAAGAAATTTATGTAGAAATTACAAGCAAATGTAATCTTAATTGCAAAATGTGCTTTAGAAGGTTCTGGAAGGACAAAGTTTTGGATATGTCCCCTCCTGCGGAGACTGTCTTTGGGCAAGAGGGGTCATTCAGTGCCCGTAAATCTAACCACCTGCAATCGGTGGAAAAATTGAAATCTTATCTCCATCTTTGATTAGGGTTTCTTCTTTGTTTAAAAATTCAACATTCCTCCCATTCAAAAGGTAGATGTAAGCTCCTTTAAAGTTCATATCTTCATTAAGCACTTCACCCTTAAGCTCTGGATACTCTGAAACAAGCTTCTTTATAGCTTCAATAAAAGTATTACCTAAAATTTGAACTGAATCATGATTAAATTTTTCTCTTATTGTTGCATATACTTTCACAGTTACAGTTGCCATTATCTCACCTCAATAAATATTATAGGCAGGCCATTAAAAAGAACAAGTTTGTCATACGATGTTTCTTTGAAGATTATCTTTAGCATCGTTATGTCTCCTTTTGTCACTAGTATATCATATAGTGCAGTTATGGAGGAAACATATCTTTGGCTATACTTGATGGTTTTGGATATGGGGAGAAGTGAGCAAGTTTATGTGCCTCCTTGGTTCTTTGAAACCGTTCGCAATGTTTATCCGCAAAAAAAACAAGGTAGGCTATGATTCATTAGGGGAGAAGTATAAGGGGAAAGGAAAAACTGCGGTTGATTCACCCCCTACTCTACAAGCATAAGCGTAGCCATTATCGAGACCCTCTCTCCCTTGCCCCGTCCCTATTTGCGAACCTTTTCGTGCATCTGCCATCCCTCGTGGTTTATTCTTCTTTCCGTAAAAAACAAGATAAAAACCAAAAGAAGGTAGAAGAGTGGGAGCTTTTTATCTTCTTTTTCGGTGATTATATTGTTTTGATTCTTTGCGTTTAAGCGATAAGAAAAAAACATCTCAAACCAAAAGAAAAACCCTTTTTGCTGTATTTATCTTTTATGATATAATTTAGGAAAACCTATTTTACTGCAGGTTAGTCATATATTTTTTAATGACTAAAGTAAGACTTATATTCTTGGGGAATGACTCATTGAACTTAATGTCATTAATAGACATCACTCTTTTAAAAGTTCTGAACGTGTCCAATAGGGGGAACCAGAAAACAACAAAGGCAGAACTTCTATACTGAGGTTCTGCTTTTTAAACTTTTAACTGGCCATAATTGCTTCTTCTAATTTCCGAAAAACCTTTTCAGTTTCATCGCTCATACATAAGTTGTGAAAGTCGTCTACCAGCCTCCACCATATATGGATAATATTTTTATCTTTTAATACCTCTTAAAACCCTTGTGAAATAAGGCTTCAACTAAATATTGCCGTAGCGGCATTTATTTGAATAGGGCAAGGTGATTCTTCCTATTTTTTAAAATAGGCGCTTAAAAATGGTTTATATTAGATGCAGGCGAGAAATCCTTATTCTTTAAGGGATTGAGGAGGTTTTATTATTAAACTTGACTTTATTCGAGTCTAATCGAAAATGGTCTTGACTTTTCAAATTAAGTAGTAGGTTATTGGATTTTTAAAGATAAATGTAGTAATATATAAAATATTAAATTATATATCAAATGATTCTAAAGTCGCACTTTAATGTTGATGATTTAAAAAAAGAAAAATAATCAATATTTTTATTTTAAATAATTTGATATTTAAAAAAATAAAATATAGAAATTAGATACTAAGGATAGCAGGGAGGCTTGTTTATGGAATCTATAGAATCAAATTTAACTGATAACTTCATTCAAGAAATCATCGATAAAGATAAAAAAAATAATAAATATCACAGAAGGATTCATCTAAGATTTCCGCCGGAGCCGAATGGATATTTACATATCGGGCATGCTAAATCTATTTGCTTAAATTTTGGTATAGCAGCTTATAATGATGGATTGTGCAATCTTCGTTTTGACGATACAAATCCCAGCATGGAAGACACGGAATATATTGAGTCTATCATCAAAGATGTCCAATGGTTGGGATTTGACTGGGAAGACCGACTTTTTTATGCTTCTGATTATTTTGAGAAAATGTTTGACTATGCAATTCAAATTATTAAAGTCAGCAAAGCTTATATATGTGATTTAAGTCCTGAGGAAACTAAAAAATACCGGGGAGGTTTTAAGGAACCGGGAAAAGAAAGCCCCTATCGTAACCGTTCTGTAGAGGAAAACCTGGATTTATTTAAACGTATGCGAGCAGGTGAATTCCCGGATGGTTCGCGGGTATTAAGAGCTAAGATTGATATGACTTCTCCTAATTTGAATATGCGGGACCCGGTTCTTTATCGTATTTTAAAGGCCACACATCATCGAACCGGAAATAAGTGGTGTATATATCCCATGTATGATTATGCTCACCCGCTTGAAGATTATTATGAAAAAATTACACATTCTGTTTGCACTCTTGAATTCGAAGATCATCGTCCTTTGTATGATTGGGTTTTGAATGTTTTAAATTTACCCGAACCTCCTCAGCAGATTGAATTTGCCCGATTGAATCTGAATAATACAATAATGAGTAAACGTAAACTTCGCAAACTGGTTGAAGAAGGACATATTTCCGGTTGGGACGATCCTCGCATACCTACTCTATCAGGCTTACGGCGAAGAGGTTATACTCCGGAAGCTATTCGAAGTTTTTGCGAACAAATAAGTATTTCCAAGAGTAATAGTATAGTAGATGTTCGTTTTTTGGAACATTGTATCAGAGAAGATTTAAATATACGGGCACCCCGGGTAATGGGTGTACTACGACCTTTAAAATTAGTGATAAAAAATTACCCCGAAAACATGATAGAAGAGTTGGATGCAGAAAATAATCCCGAAGATCCAAATGCCGGAAAACATAAAATGCCTTTTTCTAAAAATCTTTATATCGAAAAGGAAGATTTTTGTGAAAATCCACCAAGAAAATATTTTCGTCTTACACCGGGTCGGGAAGTCAGATTAAAAAATGCCTATATTATCAAGTGTGAAGGATTTGTAAAGGATGAAAAGACCGGGGAGGTAAAAGAAGTCCATTGTACCTATGATCCTGAAAGCAAA
>CAZMLS010000125.1:0-5250 GCA_964567215.1 uncultured Atribacterota bacterium
CAGAAGGCAGACCTCTTTTAATTTCATTTTATCTTTATTTTTTTTAAATATCAGGTATCATTTTACAATTTCTCAAACATATATTCTTTTGGTGGAATGGAAGTCTTTAATAAGTGAAAAATTTCTATAATTGAAGAATTTGAGCCTGTTTTTTTACCAGTAACATTTATTAACGAAGGATAAGAAATTACCCTGTTTGTAATCCAGGAAGACTTGTAATGTGACAGGGGACGATTCTTTTACATGATTTATTTAAAATTTTTTTATATATAAATTGTAAATAAAAAAAGGGTTTTTAATTCATCATATCGTAATAGAATATAAATCAGGTAAATTGTTTCATTAACTTCTATTTTAATAAAAAATAAGAGGAGGAATTAAAAAATGAAGGTCAAAAAATGGATAACGGTCATTATTATACTCATCATTGTTGTTGTTGCCATATTCTTTTTTACTGACGTGTTTAAAAAACCGGAAAAAGTTGTTTTAGGTTCTAAATTATTTAACGAACAGTATATTCTGGCTCATATGATTGCCCATTTAATGCTTGATAACGGATTGCAAACTGAGGTGAAAGAAAGTCTCGGAGGAACGATGATTAATTATGAGGCACTTAAAAAAGGTAATATTGATGCCTATGTGGAATATACCGGAACTGCTTATAATGTCATTCTTAAATTACCGCCTTTGGAGCAGTGGGATCCCGATTATATCTATGAGGAAGTAGAAAAAGGATTAATGGAACAGGATGGAATAGGTATTGCAGCCCGATTGGGCTTTCGAGATGATTATGCTATTGCCCTGCATACGGATTGGATGAAAGAAAACAATGTTGTAACGATAAGTGACCTGGAGCCCTTTGCTGACGATTTAAGCCTGGGTACAGACCCGGAATTTGCCTCGCGTGCGGACGGGTTGCCCCAAATTGATAAAATCTATGGATTTACCTTTGGAAAAGTAAGACAAATGCAACCCACTTTAATGTATGAAGCCATCAAGAGTAATCAGGTGGATGCCATAGGTGCCTATACGACCGATTCTAGGGTTGATATGTATGAACTGAGTATAGCAGAAGACGATAAAGGAGCATTACCTCCTTATGATGCTGTTATCATTGTTCGTAAAGAATTTATGGAAAATGAAGAATTGATGCAAATATTCAAAAAATTAGAAGGCCAAATTGATACTGACACCATGCGGAGACTCAATAAATTGTACGATATTGACAAAAAAGAAGCAGCGGATATTGCGAAAGATTATCTGGTTGAAAAAGGTTTCATTAAACCATAATTTCATCCATTGGCAAAGTATTAATTATTAAAACAAAGAATAAATATGGCTATATCAAAAAAACTCTTTAATAAAATTGATTGTGTAAAAATAGAAAACGTTACAAAAAAGTACGGGAATACAATCGCGGTAAAAAAGATCAGCCTGGAAGTTTGTGGAGGAGAATTACTCATTCTTCTGGGTCCGAGTGGTTGCGGAAAAACCACTTTGCTTCGCACTATCAACCGATTGGTTGAAATTGATGAGGGCAGGATCTTGATCAATGAGAAAGATAACCGGGATTTTGACCCGGTTGTTCTCCGAAAGAATATCGGCTATGTCATTCAACAGATTGGTTTATTCCCGCATATGACTGTGCGTGAAAATATCGGCCTGGTACCCAAATTAGAAGGCTGGTCAGAGACTCAAATTACGGAAAAAGTAAAAGAGTTACTTGAAATTGTCTCATTGCCACCGGAAAAATTTCTCAATCGAAGGCCAAAGGAGCTTAGCGGGGGGCAACAGCAGCGTATCGGTTTGGCCCGGGCTATGGTGATGGACCCCTCGCTTTTATTGATGGATGAGCCGTTTGGCGCACTTGACCCTATTTTAAGGAAGCAACTTCAGGAAGAATTCATAAAAATCAAAGAAAGATTAAATCGAACGATTATATTTGTCACCCATGATATTGAAGAAGCTTTTCGACTTGGTGACAGAATAGCCATATTAAAAGAGGGAAAACTGATACAATTAGCCAGAAAAAATGAATTATTAGTTAATCCTGCTAATGATTTTATTGCAGATATAGTTGATTCAAAAAAGAAATTTAAACATCTTGAAAATTTGACCACCAGTGACATTATGATTCCTCTGGATAAAAAATACTTCTTTGCATCCGATTCACCAACCAATACAGTCATTGAAGGTATGGTAAGAAAAGATATCGAATTTGGAATTGTAATGCAAAAAGAAAAATTCCTCGGCCATATTAAATTGCAAGATCTTTACCAAAAAAATGATAAAAATTTGAAGCATTTTATAAAACAATCAATGGTTTTTAAACCATTAGATTCCATCGCCCTTGCTTTGTCGATGATGAAAGAAAAAAATGAATTTATCGCCGTTGTTGCGGAAGAAAGACCCCTCGGTATTTTGTTGGCCAATGAAATCTTGTCCAGGTTGATATAAAATGATTTTATATGTATGGAAAACCCAACAATTAGGGATTAAAACTTTTGAGCATCTTTATATGGTCTTCATTACCCTGATGATTGTCATAGTAATTGGCATAAGTATCGGTATTTTTATCTACAAAAGACAAAATCTCTCTAATATTATCCTGAATTTCCTTAACGCGATTGAATCGGTTCCCGAATTAGCCTTACTGGTATTATTAATCCCCCTTTTTGGAATAGGAGTCAAACCAACCCTGGTTGCCTCTGTTTTATATTCTATCCTGCCTATAGCAAGAAACACCTATGTCGGTTTAACCAATGTAGATTTCCAATATATTGAAATTGCCCGGGCTATAGGTCTTTCCGAGAAAGAAATTTTATGGAAAGTAAGGATTCCTCTTGCCTTACCCTTATTAGCTGCCGGCATTAGAATAGCCATTGTCTTTACTATGGGAGTGGTTACTTTGGGAGGACTGATAGCTGCCGGAGGCTTAGGAGGTCCTATTCAAACAGGAATCCATCTTTACGATAAAAACATTATTATGGTCACCGGATTATGGATTGGGATTTTGGCAGTCCTGCTTGATTCTATGGGAAATTTTTTTGAACAACTATTAAGAAAAAGGTATGGACAATAAGATGAATAACATTTTTGTAGCCATTGGAGAACATCTTTTTTTAGCCTATAGCGCATTGTTTGTAGCGATTGTAATAGCTATTCCTTTGGCTGTCATTTCATTGTATAATCGCTATTTATCTTCTATTTTACTCATTCTTGCAAATCTCGCTCAAGCCATTCCAAGCTTTGCTGTTGTGGCTATTGTGGTTCCTCTGTTAGGAATTGGATTTAAACCCGCCATCCTTGCCATCATTTTAAGAATTATACTACCATTATTTAAAAATACTTATACCGGCCTAAAAAATATTGATGATGCCTATATTGATTCTGCAAAGGGAATAGGGCTCAATGAAAGGGAGATTTTACTTTACGTTCGTTTTCCGAATGCCTATCCGGCTATCTTTGCCGGGATTAAATTTGCTGCGGTCATTGCAAATAGTGTTGCCATCATTACTTCCTTGATTGGCGCAGGCGGTTTGGGAGAATTTATATATGAAGGGTTAACTAATTTAAACATGGCCAAGGTATTAAGAGGAGCGATACCGGCAATTATTATTGCCATCTTGTTGGATGTTGGATTTACTTTCATCGAAAAAAAATTTACACTGGAAAAATGATAGAAAAATAAAATTAAGTCCTTAACAGATGATTTAAAGCTTCCATATCCTTAATAATAATAGTTTTTTTATCAAATTCAATGATTCCTTCTTCTCTCATCCTGCCCAATTCCCTGGATAATGAAGGTCTTTCAATTCCCATATGTTCAGACATCTCTTGTCTGGAGAGAGATACTTTTATTGTATGGCTTTTTTGTTTTTTGTATTCCTCCCTTAAAAAATCACTGATTTTTTGCCTGATATTTTCCATAGTTAGCATTTTAAGCTTCTTGTTTAACATTAGTAACCTGTCAGAAAGCAGTTCTAAAAAGTTTTCCATGAATCGATGGCAATTGGAAAGACAGTTTATCAGGTTGGATTTCTTGATAAATATAATTACTGATTCTTCAATGGCTTCAATAGTAGAAGGAAATTTGGTTGACTTGGAAAAAAGGATGGCTTCTCCAAATATTTCGGCAGGTTTTAACCGGTTTAAAGTTAGCGATTTTCCTGAAGGATGGAGGGATTGAACTTCCAATAAACCCTTTAATAGAATGCCTAATTCCTTACAGTGACTATCTTCCTGAACAACCAGGTTTCCCTTAAGATATTTTTTAATAGAAAAACTAGATACCTTCAGAAAAGTATCAATTTCCTTATGAGTCATATCTTTGAATAAAGTACACTGTTTTAGGACATCTGCTACTGATTCCATAATAAACCCTCTTTAAAAAGAATCATTTGGTAACATTGGTTACTTACTTTCTTTTCTGATAATAATATAATTATTCTATAAAAGCAAATTGGATGAACTCAGCCGCACTTCGCTTTATTCCCAAAGAAGATTTAGAAAAGGAAGGATATGGCCAATATAAGAAGCTTTTCGAATAATAAATTGGGGCAAGAGATCCCATTTTCTTACAAAGCAAGTGAATAATTTTATTAACCCAAAGAATTTTTTAATTGCAAAGAAGGATTTTTAAGATTTATGTTGTATATACAATAAAAGGAACCATATATATTTTTTATATATTATGCAAATTATTTTACAAATAAATATATAATTATAGCAGAGAAGTATAGTTTTTCTCGGAAAATAAAATATAAAATAATGGAGGGTTGTTATGAATAAAAAAGTAAAATTATACGGACTTCCAACTTGTCCTATTTGCAGGAGGATTAAAAAATATTTAGATGATGAGGGCATTGACTATGAATATCTGGATGTTTCCGCAAATCACGATTTTGCCAAAGAGATGATTATAAAATCTAGCCAAAAAACTGTACCAGTAATCGAAATTGATGGGGAAATTATAATTGGATTTAATAAAACAAAAATTGAAGAACTTCTAAAGAGGTAAAATATGAAAAAAATTTATGACCTGATAATTATTGGAGCAGGACCTGCCGGGATTACCGCTGCAGTATATGCTGCCCGGAAGAAAATAGATACCCTGGTAGTTACAAAAGACATAGGAGGACAAGCTGCCCTGAGTGGAGATATTCAAAATTATACCGGTTATCAATTTATTTCAGGACCGGAATTAGCTGAAAAATTTGAAGAACATATGCGTAAATTTAATTTTGATAT
>CAZMLS010000126.1:0-5207 GCA_964567215.1 uncultured Atribacterota bacterium
AAACAGGAGGAAATTTTTATGAGTGACAAGCTAGACGTAGGTGCTTCAATGGGAAAATTAGGGAAAGAAATGCCTCAGGTATTTGATAGTTTTGCTAAATTTTGTGGCGAAGTTTTAAAAGAAGGCGCTCTAAATACCAAGACTAAAGAGTTAATATCTGTAGGATTGGCAGTCGGTTTAAACTGTGAATACTGTATTCGCTTTCATGTTCCTAAAGCTGTAGCAGCCGGAGCAAACAGGGCAGAGATTTTAGAGGCAGCAGGATGTGCCATGATGATGGGGTGGCGGACCAGCCGTAACCTATGCAGCTGTTGTTCTTCTTGAAGTATTGGATGAAATAGATGTGAAATAAATCGGTTACTTTTGGTTAAATAAATATATAAAGAAGAGGCTTTGTGATTTGTTATCATTTAATTTATTTGCAATTCGCAAAGCCTTTTATTATATGATATATTTTCCCTTCCATTTTTTTTATTTCCCTTTTATCAAAAAAAATAATATAATAAATAAATACAATAAAAAAGTGAGTAGATTTTTTACCAATTTTCAAAAATGTATTTAGGAGGAAATGTTATGAAAAAGTACTTTTTGTTTTTTCTTGTTTGCACATTATTTGCTGTTTTTTCTTTTATATCATTAGCGAATGACACCATCGCACAGGCCGATGCGCTGTACAATAAAGGGGATATGGATAGCATATTAGAATCTATCCCTTTATATATTATGGCAGTAGAAGCAAATCCGGATAGTTATGAGGCTAACTGGAAATGTGCACGAGCCCATCGAGAGTATGCGGATCATGCTCTTGAAGGGGAGTATGAAGGATGGATAGATATTTGTAAAGAATATGGTAAAAAAGGAATGGAATATGGAGAAAAGGCGATAGAACTTGAACCTGAAAAAATCGAGGGGCACTATTATTTTGGATTGAGTGCAGGAACTTACTCTGACGGGGTTAGCATCCTTAAGGCCTTAAAAGAAGGATTAAAAGGAAGTACCCAAGACGCTTTTTATGAAGCTTATGATATTGATAAAATGTATGACATAGGAGGTCCGATGTTGGCTATAGGCCGATTTTGGCATAAACTTCCTTTTCCCTTGAGAAATAAGAAAAGAGCAGAGAAATATTATAAAGAACGTTATGAATATTTCCCTGATGACCCTGAAGGTTTGGTTTATTACGCGGAATTACTGATAGATAGAAGAAAAAAGGATGAAGCAAAACCTTTATTGGAAAAAGCAATTATGGGTGATGAACCTTTCTATAGTAAACTGGCAAAAGAGATGTTAGAAGATTTATAAAGAATAAAAAAATGGAGGGGCATTGACCCCTCCTTTTTTTTCCTATCCCCCCATTATTTTATTAGCTCAATGATGTTTTTCTTGTATTTCTTTCCCTTTATCTTTCTTAATTCGATACTATATACTCAATCCTCGATACTGTTTTTAAACTAATTGACAAAATTGACAGCTGAAGTATATTATAATAAAACTATGTTAATTAAATTTATTATTTCTTACTATAAAAAAGCTCCTCTTAAGATGTTTATCGGATTTTTAATGTTGATTGCGGTAGATATTGCTCAGTTGGTTACTCCCCTTATCATCCAAAAAGCTATAGACTTTATTATGAATCCAAAAGGGGATTATTCTTATCTATTGCATCTTAGTATACTTATTTTTGCCTTAGCTCTGGCTATCGGTTTTTTCCGTTTCTTATGGAGAATAATAATTATCGGGATGGCTCATTTTATAGAAATGGATTTTAAAAATAATCTCTATAAACACTTATTATCCCTTTCCAGTTTATTCTATAATAAAATTAAAACGGGCGATATTATGGCTCATATGACGAATGATATGAAAGCAGTTAAAAGAGCCACTTCCTTTGGAATTATTGCCGGTTTCGATGCCATTTTTCTTTTTTTGGCTACTCTTATTTTTATGTTAACCCTTAATGTAAAACTTACTCTATACGCATTGCTTCCCCTTCCCTTTATTTCCGGAATAGCATTATTTTTTATAAAGAGTCTATTTAGTAAATTCAGAGAAGTTCAAGAAACTTTTTCCAAGGTAACCGAAAAGGCAAGAGAAACGATATCAGGGATAAAAATAATTCAGGCCTTTCAGCAGGAAGAGGACGAAACCGGGAATTTTAATAGATTAAGTAAAGAATATGTAGATAAAAATATTACTCTTATCAAACTTTGGGGGACTATGTTTCCTTTAATATTCTTATTTGCAGAGATTGGGATAGCCATAATTCTGTGGGTAGGAGGACAGCAGGTAATTCTAAATGAACTGTCTATCGGAGAATTAGTAGCCTTTTTCTCTTATTTGGGAATTATTGTCTGGCCTATGATGGCAGTAGGTATGGTAACTAATGTATTTCAAAGAGGAAATGCCTCTTTGAAGCGGATTAATACATTATTAGAAGAAAGGCCGGAAATAATTGATGCCCCGGAGGCTGTTTATGAAGAAATTAAAGGTGATATAAGATTAGAAAATATCTTCTTTTCTTTTAATGATGAGCAAACCGTTCTGGATGATTTAAATATTCATGTTAAATTAGGGCAGTATGTAGGAATATGTGGAAAGATAGGTTCAGGAAAGAGCATTATCGCTAAATTGATTTTAAGAGTTATTCGACCTCAAAAAGGGAAAATATTTTATGACCATATTGAATATAAGAAGATAAAAATAGCTGCTGTTAGAGATAGCATCGGCTATGTTCCCCAGGATTCCTTTCTTTTCTCTGATACTATCGAAGAGAATATTCGTTTTGGCAAACCAGGGGCGGAATACAAAGAGATAGTCGAAGTATGTAAAATTGCCTCAGTTCACAAAAATATTATGGAGAGAAGGAAAAAATATAAAACTATAGTAGGAGAGAGAGGAGTCACTCTTTCCGGAGGACAAAAACAAAGAATATGTATAGCCAGGGCTATTATCAAAAAACCACGGATTCTTATTTTAGATGATGCTCTCAGTGCAGTGGATACGAATACCGAAAAAGAAATTATTAAAAATCTGGCCCGCTATGTGAAAGATATTACGACCGTCGTTATTTCCCACCGGATATCTTCATTTATAAAAGCAGATAATATTTATGTTATAGACAAGGGTAAAGTGGAAAGTGAAGGGACACATCAAGAATTGATTAAAAAATCTAAAGTGTATAAAAACATTTATCAAATACAAAAATTGGAAGAATAGAAGAATAAAAATGAAAAAAGAAAAATTAAGTTCTGAAACAGATAAAAAAATATTTTATAAATTATCTCAATATGCAAAACCTTATTTAGGAAAGATTGTAATATTATTTTTTCTAGTCTTAACCGTAAGCATAATACAGATTTGCCTCCCGGTAATTACTAAAAACGTTATTGATAATTATATCGACAGGAGTCATCTTCGTTTGACGAATAATCAGGAAGCAAGAGAAATTACCGATAATTATAAGTCATACAGGATAGAGGCTGATAAATATATCTTTATTCCCTCGAATATACTTAGTAGGGATGATTATTTCAATCTACAGAGGGAAGACATTATTTTTCCGGAAAAATATTTTTTGTTTAAAGATGAAAAGGATTTTACTATATTAAAAGAGTATCAACTCCAGAGTATCAGAACAGATAAAGGTATTTTTGTTCCTTATTCGGGAATTAATAAAATATCTAAAGACAATCTTAAGGTATTAAGAAAAAACGATTTATCCAAAGTTAAACTATTTGCCTTGATCTATATCGGGTTGCTTCTTTTCTCTTTTATTTTTAATTATCTGCAGGTAATCATGATGGCGGTGGTTAGTGAAAGGATGATGTATGACCTAAGGAGTAATTTAATAAGACATATAATGTTCCTTTCCATGAATTTCTTCAATCACAACCCTGTTGGGAAACTTGTAACCAGAATGACTAATGATGTGGATGCCTTAAGGGAAATGTTTTCTGAAGTTTTAGTCTATTCTATAAAAGATATTATTACCATTGCCGGCATTTTTTTTGTAATGTTCAGATTATCCGCTCGACTGAGCCTGGTAATGCTCTCCTTAATACCGATAATTAGTATCATGTTATACGTTTTCCAGAAATATGCCAGAGAAGCTTACACAAAAGTTAGAATTGCTTTAGCTAAAATTAACAGTTTTTTAGCAGAATCAATTTCAGGAATATCGCTTATTCAAACCTTTAACCAGGAAGGAAAATCCTGGAGAGATTTTAAGAAAACCGGAGTGGATTATTATAAAGCAAATATGCATCAGCTTTTAATATTTGCCATATTCAGACCGTTAATTGATGCTTTATCTTTAATTACTCTGGGGATTGTAATCTATTTTGGGGGGAAAGGTGTATTGAAAGGAGAATTTTCTATCGGTTTGATTATCGCTTTCATTACCTATATTCATATGTTGTTCAGACCAATATTTGAATTTTCTGAAAAATTTAATATATTTCAATCAGCCATGGCTTCTTCGGAGAGAGTTTTTCAACTTTTTAATGAAAATGACAAAATATTTTCCATTAAGGACTTAAAATTCCCTCCAAAAATTAAAGGAAGAGTAGAGTTTAAAAATGTATCTTTTGAATATAAAAAAGGAGAAAAAGTAATCAATGATGTCTCCTTCGTAATCGAGTTCAATGAATCAGTCGCTTTTGTAGGCGCTACCGGAGCCGGCAAAACTACTTTGATAAATCTCCTCTTGAGATTTTATGACCCCACAGAAGGAGATATTTTAATCGATGGGGTAAATGCAAAGAATATGGATTTAAATTATCTAAGAAGTTATTTTGGTTTAGTTTTACAGGATGTTTTTATGTTTTCCGGAGATATAAAATATAATATTTTACTTAATAGCGAATTAAAAGAAGATCAAATGGTAGAATATGCAAAATATGTTAATGCCCATAATTTTATCAACAAACTAAAAGGTAAATACAATAGTACCGTTTCCGAAGGAGGCTCAAATCTTTCCACCGGGCAAAGGCAACTTATTGCCTTTGCCCGGGCGCTGGCCAAAGAACCCCGGATACTTGTTCTTGACGAAGCGACGAGTAGTATAGATAGTGAAACTGAATTTTTAATTCAAGATGCAATAAAAAAAATTATGAAAGAAAGAACCAGCATTGCCATTGCCCACAGATTATCTACCATTCAAGATGTTGATAAAATATATGTCATGCACAAAGGAAAAATCGTCGAAA
>CAZMLS010000127.1:0-5201 GCA_964567215.1 uncultured Atribacterota bacterium
GGTTTTACCCATCAGGTTGAAGTAAAAGAGTTAAAATTATTAGGGAAAAAATACAATTTGCCCATAATAGTAGATTTAGGTAGTGGCACCTTTTTAAATACTGAAAATTATGGACTAAAACACGAACCCACGGTTCAGGAAAATATTAAAGTCGGCGCCGATGTTGTATGTTTTAGTACAGATAAACTCCTCGGAGGCCCTCAGGGAGGAGCTATCTGTGGAAAAGAAATTTATTTAAAAAGAATTTCCCTGCACCCCTTATTTCGAACGTTGAGAGTGGATAAAATAACTTTAACCCTTCTTCAGGAAATTTTATTATCTTACCTGAAGGATGAGGCTGCCGCTAAAATTCCCGTTTGGAAAATGATCTCCTGTCCCTTAAAGGAAATCAGCATACGCAGTCAAAATATCTATCAAAAATTAAAGCAAGAAAATATTCCCGTATTTTTAAATGAGGGAAATACCGCAATAGGAGGAGGTTCTTTGCCCGGACAAACCTTGCCTACGCAATTAATTTACATAAAACCTCCCTGTTCAGTAGAATTCTTTTCAAAAGAATTACGCTTATTCAGCCCTCCCCTATTAGGAAGAAAAGAAAAAAATTATTTTGTTTTAGATCCTCGTTGTATTGACCCATCTGATGACAATTTAATAATAAAAATCATTACATCAGTTTATTTCAAAATAAAGTGAAAAAGAGGTTTTCATGTTTGTTTTCGGTACAGCCGGTCATATTGACCACGGTAAAACAGCTTTAATTTATTCATTGACTTCCATAGATACTGATCGTTTACCTGAAGAAAAAAAAAGAGGGATGACGATTGATTTGGGATTTGCCTGGATAAAACTGCCTTCCGGGGAAACAATTGGAATAGTTGATGTTCCCGGCCATGAAAACCTGATTAAAAATATGATAGCAGGAGCAACCGGCATTGATGCAGTCATTTTGGTTGTTGATGCTAATGAAGGTTGGATGCCTCAAACCGAAGAACATTTCCAAATTATAAATCTTCTAAATATAAAATTCGGTATTATTGCAATAACAAAAATTGATTTGGTAGATAAAAATAGACTGAAACTTGCGGAAGAACAAATAAAAGATAAGCTAAAGAATACAACTTTTTCCAACGCACCGATCATTAAATTAAGCACGGTAAAAAATATCGGGATTGACCAAATAAAATCAGCTATCCAAAACTTAATCCCTAAAATGAAATCAAGAAAAGACATTGGAAAACCAAGATTATCTATTGACCGTGTCTTTAGTATCAAAGGAAGCGGAACCATCGTGACCGGGACTTTAATAAGTGGTACTTTTTACAAAGGAATGGAAGTCGTCATTTTTCCCACCTATAAAAAATCCCGCATTAGGAGTTTGCAAGCTTATAAGGAAGAAGTAGAGAAAGCACTCCCGGGCTCTCGAGTAGCTCTTAATTTAACAGGAATAGAAAAAAAACAACTACATAGAGGAGATATCGTCTTTGGAGCAGAGAAAACAATTGAGGCCGGAAAAGAAATTGATGCCCAAATAACACTTCTCCCGCAATTTAAAAAATATTTTTTAAGCAATCGGGCAAATTTGGATTTTTTTTGCGGAACGAAAGAAGTTTTAACTAAAATAATTCTTGATAAAAAGAAATATATGACATCCGGTGAAAAAGGGCTGGTTCAATTTCGATTTAATGAACCGATGGTAACTTATTTAGGGGACCGTTTTATTTTAAGAATTCCCAGCCCTCCTAAAACCATTGGCGGTGGGATCATTTTAGATCCTTTAGCCCATAAACACAGCTTTAAGGATAAAAAGTTAACCAATCAACTACAAAGAAGAAAGACCTTCATACTAAAAGAATTAATTCTCGTTGAGTTGGAAAAACATTTATTCACTAAAAAAAACAGCTTATTGATTAACAGTAATTATACCGATCAAGAAATTAAAGAAATATTAGAATTATTACAAAAAGAAGGAAAGTTAATTTGCACTGATTCCTGGTCAATAGATCAGCATTTTTGGCAGGAACAAGTCAGAAAATTGATAGATAAATTAAATAAGGAATATACAACACATCCTTTGGAAAAAGGTTTTCCTTTGAACAGATTCCAAAGTGTTTTTTACTATTTAAACCCGGAAATATTCAATTATTTAATCACTTCCCAAATCAACACTAAAAAAATCATTTTAAAAAAAGGCATTATCTTGTTACCGGATTATCAACCAAAAATTTCACCGGAGAAAGAATTATTAATTTCCAAAATATTGAAAGCTTTGAAAGATAATCCCACTAATCCTCCTGATGAAAAGAAGCTTCTTTCGCAAATTACGGGGAGCAAAGAAATTATTAACTTTTTAATCCGGGAAGAAATAATTATAAAATTGAACGAAGGAATTTTACTTAAAAAGGACAATTATGATATGATGAAAAATAAATTAATCCATTTCCTGAAAATAACCGGATCTGTCTCTATTTCACAGGTTCGAACATTGCTTGGGTTAAGCAGAAAATACATTATTCCCCTACTGACCAGAATGGACGAAGAAAACATCACCCAACGACAGGGAAATAATCGCGTGCTAAAAGACATATCAGATTGATTTTAATAGAAAGGAGTCAGAAAAGATTTGGATAACAAAAAGAAATTAACCCAAATGGTTTCTGCTGCCGGATGAGCAGCTAAATTCAATTTTAAAGATCTCGGTGAGATCTTAAGCAATTTTAAAATATTAAAAGATGATAACCTATTGACCGGATTTGAACATTATGAAGACGCGGCAGTTTATCAATTAAATAACAATCAGGCTTTAATTTTTTCATTGGACCTTGTTACTCCAATCGTTGATAACCCTTATCATTTTGGTCAAATTGCAGCCGCCAATGCCTTAAGTGATATTTTTGCCATGGGAGGAAATCCTTTGATGGCTTTAAATATAGTCGCTTTTCCCGAAAAGCAATTAGATGAATTAGAACTTATGTTAAAGGGTGGAGCTGAAAAAATCAAAGAAGCCGGGGCGATTTTAGTCGGTGGGCATACGATAAAAGATAAAGAACCAAAATATGGCTTGGCTGTAATAGGATTAGCTCATCCCAAAAACATTATTTACAACAATACTCCCCAAGAAGGTGATTTATTATTATTAACCAAACCTTTGGGCACAGGAATATTATCAACCGCTCTTAAAAACGGTGTTGCCAGCCCGGCAGCTGTAAAAAATGCTACTTTTTGGATGACTAAATTAAATCGACTTACTCCTAAACTATTGGATCTATCCATTCACAGTCTGACCGATATAACCGGCTTTGGACTGATTGGACATTTAAGTGAGATGTTTACTAAAAATAATTTAGGGGCTGAATTATGGATTAATGATATTCCTATAATGGATGAACTGGATAAATATATTTCTTTGGGAATGATACCAGCAGGAACAAGAAAAAATCATGAAATTTATTCTTGTTCAGTAGAAAAATATCCTAATATTCCTTCAGAAAAGGAAATCATCCTATATGATGCGCAAACTTCAGGAGGATTGCTGTTATCTATAAGACCTGAACAAGCAGAAAAAGCAAAAGAATTGCTGGTTCAACAGGGATTTACTTACAGTCAAATTATTGGTAAAGTTGTAAAAGTTTCCTCAAAAAGAAAAATAAAAATAATATAAATAAAAAAGGGACGGTTAAATTTATTAGATTAATACACTGTCCCTTTTTTATTTGACAAAAATTATTTTTCATATTATAATCACTACTAATGTAATAGTAATGGTAGTAATAATTCAAATACCCTTAAGAAAGTTATGCAAATTCTTGAAGGAAGTATGAATTTTGTGAAATAGAAAGGAAGTGATTATTATTATAAGGAAAAAATTATTACTCGCGTTAAGTTTATTTTTAATTTCTTTTGTGCTTACAGGTTGTTTTCTTTTTAACAGCGCACCGGTTATTGAATCCGATCCGATAACTACTGCAAAAGAAGGCGCTGTATATACTTATGATGTAGAAGCAACCGACCCTAACGGAGATGTCCTGACTTATTCCTTAACTACCAGTCCCAACGGGATGGCGATTAATTCTGCCACCGGAGTAATCAGCTGGACTCCGACTACCGCCGAAAATTTTGAAGTTACCGTTGAAGTATCTGATGAAAACAAATCAGAGACTCAATCATTTATTATTGTAGTTGACGAAACAGTTCTTACTTCTATAGTAGTATTACCTTCCAGTATGACTTTAGAAATCGGCAAATCAAAGGCAATAACTTCTGTTACCGCTCACTATGATAATGGTACTGAGGCTGCTATAGCACTTACTGCTTGTACTTATGTATCAAATCAAACTAATGTCACGGTCATTAATGGAAAAATTAGTGTATCATCATCATGTACAGCTTCTACCGCAATTATTACCGTAAATTATTCAGAAGGCGGGGTACTAAAATATGATACCGTAACTGTTACTATTCCTGCTCCTGCTAGCGGAGGATGAGGAGGATAAATTCTACCGGTAGTTTACCGGTGAAAACTTAATTAAATATCTTTCTAAAATTGTCAACATTAATTTATAATTAATGTTGACAATTTTACTCATATATAGTATTATCGTATTTACATCTTAATTTTAGAAAGATATTTTAATTAACATAGAAAGGAAAAAAATGAAAATAGATATTACAAGTAAAGCTTCAGAAAAACTAAAAAATATTTTGGAAGAAAAAAATACACCAAGTGCAAAGGTAAGAATTTTTTTAGCTGGAATTGGTTGAGGCGGTCCCAGATTCAGTATTGCTCTGGATGAGCAAAAAGGAAACGATAAAGTTTACTCGGAAGATGGCATTCATATTATCGCAGACAAAAATTTAATAGAACAGTTTAAAGGTTTTAAAATTGATTACTCTAGTTTTTTCCTTATGAAAGGATTTTCAATTTACCCTTATACCGGTTCTGCTTCCAGCTGTTAAAAGACAGTGTAATAAAAAACCTATTATGGGATGAACTCATAATAGGTTTTTTATTTTTAAGTATTTTAAAAAATCTACAGTTTTAACTTTTAATCAACACTTAACTCATGACGAATAGATATACAAAATTATACAAAAATTGACTCATGAGCTTAAATTGTTTATTATTAAACTGAATTAGAGTAGAAAAAATGAAGTAAACCAAGCGGTTTTTCTTCCCGGAGATATTGAAAGAGCAAACTATATCG
>CAZMLS010000128.1:0-5182 GCA_964567215.1 uncultured Atribacterota bacterium
ACTACTCTACCTTAGCTTTGCCGCTTTATATTAAATCTCAATATATTTTAGGAGACTGCTATAAAAAAAATAACGAATGGGATAAGGCAATAGAAATTTATAAAAACTTGATTCCCAAAGACCTTCTCTTGCCTGAATTTTCACATTTATTCTTAGCGCAAACATTTCAACTAAATAAAAATTATCAACTATCGAACGATATTTTTAAAAAAATCATTCAAGACTTTCCCGACAGTTCTATTGTATTAAAAGCATATTACCAGATTGCTCAAAATTATCTAAAATTAAACGATTTTAGTTCGGCGGTAGATTATTTCACGAAGACTTTAGAAAAAACGAAGGATAACCAATTGAAAGCTGAAATACTGCTTCAACTTTCAGAAATATTTTGGCAAGAAAACAAACCTTTAGAGTCTATGAATTATCTCTACGAAATATTGCATAAAGGCTATCGCATGAAAAGAAACTCAGAACCCGAAGAGGTTTTTATTAGGCGGTTTTATTCAATTAAAAAGTACGATGAAGAAATAATTATTCCTTATCCTGTAAAAGTAAAAGTAGCAGATATTCTATTTAAGTATCGAAAATATATTCAAGCGGAAAAATTCTATAATGAAATCATTAATAATTTTCCAGAAGCTTCAGATATTGAGGAAATATACTATAAGAGAGCAAGAACTTTATATTATAAGAAAGAATATCGAGAAACTATTAATTGTTGCAAGGAAATTATTGATAAATTTTCTTTAAACGAGGTAGTTATTCGAGCAAAATATCTTTTAAGTAATACATTTCTTACTTTAGGAGAAATACCGATCGCTTTAAATAAATATCATGAAATTATAGAAAAACATTCTCAATCTTATTATGCAAGACAGTCTTATCTACGAATAGCTGAATGTTATTTTAGGCTAAAGGAAAATGAAAAGGCAATCTCAATGTGGCAGGAATTGAATACAAAATATCCAAATAGCTATGAAGCTATGATTTCTTTATGGAAGGCAGCACGATATTACGATAACGAAGAAAATTATACCTTTGCCTTGAATGCTTACAGAGAATTAGTAGAAAGATTTTCCAAAAGCAGCAGGGGGGACGATGCCAATTATTGGATGGCGAAAACCTTACAAAAATTAGGCCTTAAAGAAAAAGCAGATACAGCCTATAAAGAACTTATATTAAATTACCCTTTAAGTTATTATACAGAAAAAGTATTAGAGAATAGGAGTGAGCTTAATACATCATTTCCCTTTCTTAATTTTAAAGAAAAAAAATTAAAAGAAATAGAGAAATTCCTAAGCGAATTTAGTACAATAAATGACAGAAGTAAATTGCTTTTACTTAAAGCAGAGCTATTTAAAGAAATTAGCTTTTTTGAGGAAGCCATCATTGAATTGCAAGAAGCGCTGGATAATGATCCGGGAAATATTTCAATTTTATTTAAACTGAGTGATACCTACAAAGAAAATGAAGATTATTATAATTCTTTATATTTTGCGGAAATTATCTTTAGTTATTTAGTGGAAAAGCAAGAATGGGAAGAAATGCCACTTGAATTATGGGAAAATCTTTACCCTGATTATTATAGTCATCTTATTGAAGATTATGCACAGAAATATGAAATAGACCCTCTGGTAGTTTTGGCTATCATAAGAGAAGAAAGTAGATTTAATCCCTGGAATGAATCTGTTGTAGGGGCGAGAGGGTTAATGCAGATCATGCTTTCTACCGGCGAATGGATTGCCGAGAAAATAAATTTAATAAATTATAATGATGAAATGCTTTTCTCTCCGGAGGTGAATATTGATTTAGGTTGCTGGTATATTCAATATCTAAATGAGAGATTTTCTGATGATTTAATCTTGGCCCTTTCAGGTTATAATGCGGGTCCGGGGACTACCAGCCGGTGGTTGGAAAAATATAATATTTCCGATCCGGATAATTTTATAGAAAATATTCCTTATGATGAGACTAGAGGATACATTAAAAAAGTGTTAAAATCTTACCTAATGTATGAAAGAATAGTACAATTTTCTGAAGATATCAAGAAATAAAACAAAAAAGTAGGAATAAAAAATGAAAAGGGGGTAATGGTTCGAATCATCGAACCAAAGGTTAAATGACTACTAAATTAACCGCGCAGCTTTTTTGTCTGCATTGCAACAAGGAGACCGAGCACACGATTACATATAAAGATAAATATTTAGAAGATGTAAAATGTAATATTTGCGGGAATGAAATCAGGATTAATCGTAAAAAATTGTTAGAAAATTATACTGTTGATTTTTTAGACAGAATTTTCACCAAACCACACCGGTTGACCGAAGAAATAAAAAGAGATTTATCTCATTTTTTAAAATCAATCCCGATTAGAATTTTAACAAAACCTTACCGGGTCGTTCATGAGTTAAGCGATATATTACATGAGGATAAATAGTGAGATAAAAAAATGTTCTCCTTATATTCATTATTATCAATTAAAGTGTATCATTTATTTATTTTAAATAGATTAATCCTATCATATTATTAGATTAAAAATCGACTAAACTGAACTTGTGCCAACATCGAGTAAAGAAAGATAGAAATATAAAGCGCTGAAAAAAAATATAAAAAATTGACAAAATCGTTAAAAAACAATAATATAATATATAAAAATAAGACTGGAACAAGGAAGGGATTAAAAAATGGAAGAATATTTAACTACTAAACAAGTAGCAAAATATTTGCAGGTCAAACCTCTTACTGTTTACCAATGGGCAAAATCCAACAAAATTCCCGCTGTAAAAATTGGAAGAATATGGCGATTTAAAAGAGAAGTTATTGATAATTTTTTAGAAAGCAAATCAAAAAATCAGAAAAATAATGGTTAGTCCAAAAAAATCAGATAAATATGATTGTTGAGGATTGATAATTATTCAATAGCATAATTTATATATTTTATCTTTTATGTTTCGATTGAAGGAGAATACCGAATGCGACGTTTCCATAATTGCATGATGAATAAAAGTAGAATACCTGATGTGATATTATCACTTTTACTTCTATTTTTTTTCATTTCTTTCTTGTCTTATGCTGAAAATAATCCCTTTATTTCTCATGAAGTACAAAAAGGTGAGAGTATTTGGAGCATATCTCAAAAATATCATATTTCAAAGAATAATCTTTTATCAATAAATAATATTAATGAAAACGATATTTTATCTATAGGACAAATAATTAAAATACCCCAAATGTTTTCCAAAGACGATAATTATTTGGTTCATTACGTGAAAAAGGGTGAAACCTTATGGTCAATTTCACGGAAATACAATATTCAAGTAAATTCGATTATTACAATAAATAATTTGAATAATTCCGATTTAATTTCTGTTGGACAATCAATAAACATTCCTAGTATTCAAGGAAAGAATATAGGTAAAAATGAAACCAGTCAAGATCTAAGCTTTAAAAATGTGAGTAAGGAAGATATAACAAGACCGATTACTTATGTGGTAAGAAAAGGGGATAATTTATGGAATATCGCTCAAAAACAGGGAGTTTCGCTAACGACCATTGCCGAAATTAATAATCTGGTGAATGGGAATAATTTATCAATTGGTCAAAAATTGGAAATTCCCGGGATAGGTGGTGGATTACCTGAGACTACTCAAACCGCAAAACCCAGCATTATTACTTATACTATAGTAAAAGGCGATACCTTATGGACTATTTCCAAGAGATATGATGTAAAGATGAGTTCAATTATTTCAACCAATCAATTAAAAGAAATTTCCCGACTATCTGTAGGACAAAAATTAAAAATTCCCATAACCAACATGGATATTGCGAAAGCTGAAGGGTATAGTAAAAATGAAGAAGTTCAAGAAGTTATATATTATGTTAAAAAGGGAGAAAATCTCTGGAGTATTTCACGTGAATATAATGTAAAAATAGAAGCTATTATAGCGGCTAACAATATCACCAATGCTTCCAAGATTTCTACAGGACAGCAATTGAGAATTCCCAATGCATCCGGAGCCCGCAGTAATATAGGTAACTTTATCTGGCCGGTAAGAGGAAGGGTTACTTCTCCTTTTGGGGCAAGAGTTTTAAACGGAAGAACAGAATTTCATACAGGTATAGATATTGGAGCTCCTACCGGGACTAATATAGTAGCTGCCGAGAGCGGCCTGGTAAGCTATACTGGTTATATGAGAGGGTATGGTAATATTGTTATTATTCGCCACAACGGAGGATATTCTACAGTATATGCTCATAATTCTGTAAATCTGGTTAAAAAAGGGCAGTCTGTAAAAAAGGGAAATATTATCGGTAAAGTAGGAAAAACTGGTAATGCAACCGGTCCCCATCTTCATTTTGAAGTAAGATCAATCGGGAAACCGTGTAATCCCTTGCCATATTTACAAAATAAGTAAATCTCTAAAAAAAGAGAAAGGAGAAAGGAGGTAAATTCTATAGATTTAATTGATTTTTTAATTTTAAAAATTTAAAAGGAGAATTATGAAAATGAAAAAAAGAGTATTTTTAATTTTATTACTAACGTTTGCATTAATGTTTGGGATATTGACAAGTGCTTCTGCAAGTGGAGTTTTAGTATTTGGAAGTAGCGGAGATGCTTCAAGACTAGATCCGGGAGATGTTACGGATGGAGAATCTATTCAGAGGATGGATAACATTTTTGAGGGCTTGGTGGAATTTCAACCAGGTACTGTACTAATACAACCTTGTTTGGCTACCTCCTGGGAACCATCAGAAGATGGGACAGAGATTGTTTTTCATTTAAGAGAAGGGGTTAAGTTCCATGATGGTTCAGACTTTAATGCAGATGCAGTGGTCTTTTCCTTTGCCCGCCAGTATGACACCAATCATCCTTATTTTCAATATGGTGAGTGGCCCTATTGGGGATATATGTACTATGATGTAGATAGAATGGAGAAGATTGATGACTTTACGGTAAAACTTGTTTTAAAAAGACCGAATGCCGCTATTATGACCAGTTTAGCTATGTTCACGGTTAATATTGTAAGTCCGGCTAATGCGGAAAAATATAAAGAAGATGCCTTTAAAAATCCCAGTGGAACCGGTCCGTTTAAATTTGCCGAATGGGTAAAAGATGACCATATTACACTGGAAGCAAATGAAAATTATTGGCGGGAAAGGGCTAGTCTGGATAAATTAATCT
>CAZMLS010000129.1:0-5121 GCA_964567215.1 uncultured Atribacterota bacterium
ATGTCTTTGATGATACAAACAATACCGGCTATGCCTCCTGCCTTGTCCATTATAGTAGAACTTGAAAAAAGTATGGGAATAATATCTTTTGTTTTTGTTTTAAAACCAAGTTCATAATTCCTAATAGTTTCTTTCTTGATAGCTTTATTCAACAAAGTACTTTTGAAACCTTTTTCGGTAAAAAATACCTCAACTGGTTTTCCGATTAATTCATCCTCTCCGTATCCTGATAAATCCAGTGTAGCTTTATTTGCACTGGCTATATTCCCCTGTCTATCCAATAAAATTAAGGAATCAGCCATGGTGGAGATAATGTTTTCAGCAACTGCGACCGGGGTGATAACCATCAGTTTATATTTGGCTATGGCATAAACTATTCCAGATACCCAGATGAGTGCAAGCACATTTGCCAAAGAAGGTAAGATACGAATATCCAATATTGGAAGCATTATATCGGTTAAAGTGCTAATAGTAACGGAAATCAAGGCAGCAATAAAGATTATTCTTGCCTGTTTTTTCTTAATCGGTTCTTCTGTTTTTCTCCCAAAGTTTAAAATGAGATAAAGTCCTATTGCTAAAAATAAAAGAGAATATAGAAAAAAAAGATAAGTCCAGATTGATTCTGACCAAACACTTTCCCATCCCCAGGGGCGTTGAATATAATCTACGGTTATAAAACCTGTCCATTGTTTATAGATAAGCAGCAAAAGCAGAATAAAGATAAGGGGATAAATCATTCTTGTTTTTAATATTTTTTTCTTTTCTGTGAAAATAAGAGCAAACCATAAAAAGAAACTAGCGAAACTAATCCACCCCAGAGAACCAAGGTTATCAAATAACCTAACCGTGTCTTTTGAGGCACTTGGATTATAAATAAAAATCAAGGTAAAACTCCATACAACAAAACAAGCAAGAAGAGCAGAACAAACCCTATTAAGTAAGGATTTTGGGTCTTTCCAGAGCAAAAACACTAACAAGAAAAAATAGATCAAAAATATAGAAAAATGTAGAAGTTGTAAAATATTCATCATTTATCCACCACCAACATGTTATAGTGGATAGTTTTTTGTCACACTTTAATCCTTCGGAATTAATCCACTTTTTGTTATATTCGACAAAAGGTTGGGGAAATCCTGTTTTTTTTAGAAAAATAGTCTACATTAAAATGAATGAGTGTAGTATTCATTGATTTGGGAAATCGAAGGCTATTTAATGAATACAAGCTAAACCCGTTACGGATTATGCGGCAAGATTTGCACAAAATTATAATAGCGATTGCCTTACATAAAATTGTTACGACTCTAAACATTGAGCCAATAAAATGCATGTGAAAAGACGTTATTGGTGAATTTACTAATGGTCAATACTGAAATGAACCAAGTGTTAATAGTTCTAGCATTTACGGAAGGCTAATGGGGTAGACCTTAAGGTTCTACACCTAAAAAGAGAATTACATAAACGAAAAACAGGGTTGACTGTCAATAAGATACTAAAAGCTTGAAACAAAGAATCGTCCCCTGTTTTTTCCTTATTCTGAGTTATCCTGAATTAAACCTGATAATACAGAGACCCTCATAATAATTCCCATCAACTTTTTGTTTTCATTAATAACCGCTATGGGATATTTTGTATCAACTGCCATTTGAATAAGGTCTTCTACATAGGTTTCTTCATCAACAGAAGAATAATCCTGTTTAAGTGCTTCCTTAAATATTATTTTCTCTTTTAGAGCTTTAATGGCATCATCAATAGTAATAATTCCTTCGAGCTTTCGATGGTCATCAACTACAAATACACTGGAAATACTGTTGCTTTCCATTTCTTTGATGGCTACCTTTAGACCATGTTTCAAGTTGACCATGGCACGCGAATTAACCATAATATGCTTAGCTTGTAATACTTTTGAACGGTCAATACCGCTCACAAAATCCTCAATATAAGAATTAGAAGGATTGTTTAAGATATCTTCCGGTTCACCAATCTGAACAATCTCAGCATCTTTCATCACGGCTACACGATCGCCAAGCTTAAAAGCTTCATTCACATCATGAGTAATAAAGACAATGGTCTTTTTTAATTTGGATTGAATATCGAGCAATTCCAACTGCATATCCCGCCGTATCAAAGGATCCAGGGCACTAAATGGTTCATCCATTAATAATATATCAGGGTCGTTAGCTAATGCACGTGCCAATCCTACCCGCTGCTTCATTCCTCCGCTTAATTCGGTAATATACTTGTTTTCCCATCCGGATAATCCAACAGATTCAATCGTCTCTAAAGCAATTATTTTTCTTTCTTCATTTTTCATGCCTCTGACTTCAAGACCATATTCTACATTACCCAGAACAGTCCGGTGATTTAATAATCCAAAATTTTGAAACACCATGGCTGCTTTTTTCTGCCTGAATTTTCTTAATTGCTGATGGTTATATTTAACAATATTTTCACCATCTACATAAATTTCTCCGGCAGTAGGCTTATTCAACATGTTTAAACAACGAATCAATGTTGATTTGCCACTTCCGGAAAGACCCATGATGACAAACATTTCTCCCTCATTCACAACAAAAGAGGCATCTTTTACGCCAACTGTATTGCCTGTTTCTTTGAATATCTGTTCTTTAGATTGATTTTTTGCTAACCTTTTTAACATTTCTTTAGATCTTTTCCCAAATATTTTAGTTAGCTTTTTCACCACAATCTTTTCACTCATAGCTGATTAAGCTCCTTTAATTTTCATATATAAAAAATGATAATTTTATTTATCTTGGATATTTGTATTTGTCGGCTATTCCCTGAGTTATTCTATCAATGGTTATCGCTAGAAAAACAATACTTATTCCTGCTTCAAAGCCCATAGCGATATTTATACGATTAATTGCCTGCAAAACATTTAATCCCAAACCTTTTGCACCAATCATCGAAGAAATAACCACCATGGACATAGCCATCATTGTGGTCTGGTTAATCCCCATCATAATAGTAGGAAAGGCTTGAGGCAATTCAATTTTGGTTAATATTTGCCATGTTGTCGAGCCAAAGGCATGTCCTGCTTCAACCATCTCTTTAGAAACACCTCTAATAGCCAGATTCGTTAAACGGATAGCCGGTGGGGTAGCATAAATGACTGTAGCAAAAACGGCCGGAACAGAACCTAAACCAAATAACATGATAGCCGGTATCAGATAGACAAAGCTGGGCATCGTCTGCATGGCATCCAGTACAGGTTTTATTATAGTTCCTAAACGAGAATTATAGGCAACCAGAATTCCTAATGGAACACCGATCAAACAGGCAAGGACTACTGCAACTAAAACTACAGCTAAAGTAAGCATCATCTCATCCCATAAACCCATGGCACCGATGAGAAAAAGTAAAACGGCAAAAGTTACTCCGGATTTTATATTAATAAGTTTCCATCCAAGAATAAATACGAGAATGATCACACCAATCCATGGAAACCACATAAATATACTCCGTGTCTGCAATAAAAACCATAATACCCCCGCTTTGATGGCATCGAAAAAGAAATCGTAATTATGGATTAGCCATTTTACGAAATTCTCGACATGTTGGCCTAAATTGATTTTTAAAAATTCCGGAAATTCAAATAATATGTTCATGATAATAATAATTGTTGCCTGCCATTATTATTTTAAAAGCAGGCAACAATCCCTTCCTTTTATGTTTATTTTAATTAATTTACTTTATGGCTTCTTTTACTTTTTCTGCGATGTCTTCCGGTACCCATTTTGTCCATACATCTTCTCTGGTCTGCAAAAACCATATTGCTGCATCCATGGTTTCGCAATCGTTTTCCATCATATAAGCAAGGGCTGCACTTGCCATTGCGCTGTTGGTATGGTAATTTTTCAGAAATTCTACTATTTCCGGTGCTCTAGCGGGGAAATCCTTATTAACAGCGATGGCAATATCCATGGCTGAAAATTCACAGGCATACCCACTTTCTTCGGTCCACTTTTCTTCACTGTAAGGTTCATCTTCCAACAGGGTCATATCCAACATACCCATAATCCAGGTTGGTTCCCAGTAATAAGCCGCAATAGGTTCACCTTTCTCGTAAGCAGCTACAATAGCGGCACTTAAAGCACTGTCTGAACCGGGACTGAAATAATTAAAAGATTCATTCAATCCCCATGTTTCCATTTTCAATCTTAGGATCTGGTCAACTTTCCAACCAGGAGGAGCACCATATAATCTTCCTTTGGAAGGGTCCTCTTCGTCTTTGAATATTTTCCAGTAATCTTTCAAATCTTTAACGGTCTTCAAATCAGGAGCCATTGGTTCAATTTCTCTCTTGCTATCACCCTTGATCATATAAGTAGGTACATAAATTCCCTGGGCATTATCGTTAAAATTTATAGATGTCTCAATAATTATTCCTTCTTTTACAGGATTATAATAAGTATCTCCTAAATTAGCGGCCCATACTTCCATGTAAACATCAATATCCCCCTCTATTAACCCTAAAAAAGTAGCAGCAGTAGAGCCGGCAATCACCTCAGTAGGGTAGCCATAACCTTTTTCAATAATCGTTTGAGCTATACCGTTATGAAATCTGGCGCTATCCCAACCCGGATCCGCAAAGACAATGATATCCTTTGCTGATACACTCACCGTTACACTTATTAAAACCAAGCTTATTAAAAGCATGGAAATTATTAATAATTTAATTTTATTAAAAATTTTATTTTCCTCCTTTTTTGTTTTTTACCAAGCAAAAATACTTTATATTAAGATGACTTAATATTTCATGGATTATTCCAATGAAATAATGCCTGAAAATATATGTTTAATTATATGAATTTAATAACCTCCTTTTTTTGCTTTTTCTAAATAATTATTGGGTGTTTTGATTAATTTTTTATTTGTCGTTTACTATATTGTAATTAATTACAGTATAAATATTGACGCTGCGGTTAAATGTGACAACGTAAGATTAATAAAATAAGTAAAAACGTTGTAGCCGGGAATGGCTATTCAAAGGAATACTGTAGAGATTTGAATATAAATTTTAAGTGTTTTTTAATAATATTTGATTTCATATATGAATATTATAACTGGATTCGTCTGAAAAGTCAAAAAAGCGCTTGCTTT